>CAILAO010000437.1 GCA_903832105.1 uncultured Pseudomonadota bacterium
AGCCGCAAGAAGGAAAACGTAGGGAACCAATTCTTCCGGCACAACATCTGCACTAAAATACAAATCGTAGTAGCCTATTTTGTTCGTAAAGACTGGGTGTTGCAATACCTTAACCCCATCTATATCAAGTTCAGACCGTGGCAGTTTTTCCGCAACTGGATTTAAGTCTTTCAAGTCAAGGAGTGGGATTTTTGCCAAATCCTCTGCCGTATCAGGGGTTTTTTGCTTTTCTTTGAGTCTTGCTGTGTCTTTTTTAAGTTCTTCAAGCGCTTCAACAGTCATCGAGTTTTTGACATCTCTTAAATGCGCTTTCAATTTGTCTGCCGTTATTTGATCAAGGCCGATTTTCGGCTTCAACACAAAAAGCAATCGGTGATTATTTTTAATCAAATATTGATCGATAAGCTTTTCGAAATATCGAGCGTTCGCACCTTTTCGAATCTTGGTCAATGTCGGCTCAAATTTCAGGTGCATCAAAGGATCTGCATCGTAAAGCCAACTGGACATCGCAAAAAAGTTGTACACGAGCCCCTTTGGCATATCCCCAGCGTCAAATTCTCTTAAAGTAAACTCCCGTTTACTAATGGAAGCCTCCACCAATTTTTTATCTATGCCTTTTTTAACAAGATCCTTAAGCGTTTTTTCCATAACCGCTTGAAACTTTTCTTTTGCATCAGGATTAGCCCCTCGCACAATCACAGAAAAAATAGGCTGCAACGGATCTGTTTCCCAACTTGCAATCACTTCCTTGCCTAATCCCGCATCAAGCAAGGCTCTCTTCAGAGGCGCCGCTGAAGAATCTACGAGAATTTCCTTCAAAATTTTAAATCCGAGAAATAGTTCCGGGTTGGTCGTACGATCCACCACATAACTCATACTCAAGTAGGTGCGATCCTTCTCAGATCCACCTTGGGGAATACCGTATTCCTCGACAACTTCCTTTGGCTTTTTAAACGCAGGTTCAAGTTTAATAACAGCATCAACCTTTTGCTTACTAAAGTCTTTGAGATAATTTTCGTTCACAAATTTTAAGTGTTCTTCAATGTTGCCGTTTCCGTAGAAGAAAATATAACTATTAGATGGGTTGTAATATTTTTTATGAAATGCCACAAACTGCTCTTGCGTCAGCTTCGGAATATCATCCGGATCTCCCCCGGCCTCATAACCGTAGGTACCTGTCGGGAAAAGCTGAAAAAAGGATCTCCTGGAAAGAAAAGAGTCGGGAGAGGAATAGGCTCCCTTCATTTCATTGTAGACAACACCGTTATAGGTCAGTTCCTTACTTTCATCACTCACTTCATAGTGCCACCCTTCCTGCTTAAGAACGTCAGAATTTTCCAAAAGTCTTGGGTAAAAAACTGCATCGAGATAGACTTGCATTAAGTTCTGGAAGTCCTTATCGTTTCGACTTGCGATAGGATAAAGAGTTCGGTCATTGAAAGTCATGGCATTGACAAAGGTCTGTAAAGACCCCTTCATCAAGTCAACAAAGGGCTCCTTGGTTGGAAAGTTTTTAGAACCGCATAAAACCGAATGCTCCAAGATATGAGGCAGCCCCGTATTATCGGTCGGCGGAGTTTTAAATCCAATCGAAAAAACCTTATTATCATCATCATTCGAAAAATAAAGAAGCCTCGCACCCGTCTTGACATGTTCAAAAAATCGCACTGTCGAATTAGCTTCCTTGACCTTTTCAATCTTAGTTAGCTTAAACCCCTGAATAACACTTCCCTCCTTGTCTATGGAAGTTGTCGCCGGAGGAGTGGCAGGAGGACCTTTTTTCTTTTTTGATTTATCAACAGCTAATGCGTTCATAGAAAATAACACCATGGCGAAAAAAATTAATAACCTTTTCACTAGAATCTCCTTTGTTCATGAGTCTCCCATCAATATGTTATATTACAGCGGTCTTTTTAGGAACGAAACGGTAAAGATCTTTGATACGCCCCCACACTTCTTCCGAAGACTTCAGACTTTCTTGAAACAAATCATGCACATTTGACGGAGAAGCTCGTCCTCCCATGACTGCCGCGTAAAGTTGGTAACCAATAACCTGTCCAACTGCGAGGCTGACTTCACCTGCGCTCAACCTCTCAACTTTCGAGACGATTGAGGGGAGTTTTTCGGGAGTCTCATGATTACTTGCCAATTTTTCCAATATCCATTCATGATGTTTCAGAACCGCTTTCGCAATTCTCAGTTTTTTGGCCCCGCTTCCCTTTGAAGTTTTCCCTTTGTGATGAGCAACAATATTAAAAAACTGGGACAGTTCCGTGCACTTTCTTCTCGGATTAAGAATCTTTGACGCCACCATACCGATGGCTGACTTGATAGCCCTACGATAGAAAGTCTCAACGGGATCTGCCGCTTCATCAAGATCCTTAGTCAAAACATGATGTAGATATTGACCGGCAGCGGTCGCCATATTGTTCAACGTCAAATCGGAAAGCAGGATTGTAAGGCATCGACTGACAAAGTAACTTCCATCCACCGTCGCTCGTTCAACAATTTGTGAAATCTCGCGATTTGAAAACATGTTTTCCGATTTTAAAATCTTGAAAAAATCAGCCTCCGCCGAAGCAAATATCCTAAACGATGTCATCTCTGTTGCACTGAAAGAAATCCCGAGAAATGTCGTAAGATTTTTGACAATACCTAAAAAGTGATAATCCAAATCGAACGTGTATTCAGTGTAAGAGCCATAACCCGAGGTGTAGCTTTCATCGCCTTCAGTATCGTCAGGATCCGCGTCGTCGCTTGCACGCATTTCTTCCCAAATTGCATATGATTGCCACTTGATCCAAGGTGGAGTGTTAATGACACAATAAATGTCTTTTTTAAGTTTCAGATATTCCGAGCTTGCGGCGTTGAGCGAATTTTCCCTGAGATTAAAATAATACTTATCGATATTCGTAAGCACCCTGGCCATAATCGCTGGGTCCATTCCCTGCCCTTTCAAGGCTGCGGGAAGGTGGGCATCAGCCAGATGATATTCGCCAAGCATCGCAAAGATCGTTGATCGAGCTTCCGCCTGATATTTTCGTAATGTTTCGACTAAAACATCAGCTGTATGGCGATCTCGCGCCTTTAAGGAGTCACGGCCGCCCTGCTCGCTATTGATTCCAATAACTGGAAGCTGAAATTCCTTTGCAAATTCAAGAATGACCTTAAAATTTGGCCAGAAAAAACCCCATTCATGGGCATAATTTATCTTTTTAAGGAATCCCGCCTCAGAAATATCACCTGTCATATACCGATCAATAGCATCTTGATCGCAAGACCTAAACATTTCTAGAGCAACGATAACAGATTGTTTTTGCAACTTGAAAACAAAATCTCTAAGTAGTCTAAGGAAACCTCTTTGCGATTGCCTGAGTGCGTGAAAATCCCCGTACAGAATAAGTCTCTTCTGCTGCAGAGCTGACAAGAATTCGTTATTGGTGATGGTCTTATATTTGTTAGGAAGTGTTTTTTCGTATTTTTTTGAATATTCGATAATCTCTCTCGAAGGCCCCGCTGTTCGGAGTGCGTCTTTATAAGCTTTCTCATAAAGACTGATCTGAAGCTTGGTAATTTGCTGCTTTAGTGATGCCATATGCTCATCAAAATTTCTTTAACGGAGACACTTTCTTTTGTTTGCCGCTAAACTCGTCTTTTCCCATATAAATGCTGCCCAAAACACCTTCTTTTGTTGGATCTTCTCCTTTCACGACAATACTACACTTAATGCCCCCCATTTCCTCAAACCACGGTTTTTTATCTAATTCACGCCCAATCGTGCGGCAGTTTTCGTGAAGCTCCTTACTCGAAAGCTCCTTAGGCACTTCAATCCTAATGACTATCCCAGCGCCGTCGCGCGCAAGAATAGATGCCAGGTAAAGAATGGTCCAATCTTTCAATTGCTTTTTGATTTCTGTTTCCCATGCGGATTTTTCCATGACACCTTTCTGCGCCTTGAGGATCTCATCTCGCACAATCATCTGGAGGTAGGGTCCTCCATCGGAGAGTTTAGTTGCAAGATCATATTTTATGAAAGCAGCCTCTTTTAAACCCTTCTTTTCGGCTTGAAGAGCTTCTTCTGTCCATGCCATATAATCCTTTTCCCGATGGGTCCATTGCTGAATATGAAATGCTCCGATCTTCCATTCAACTCCCTGAACTCCCTTAACGGCGCCGGGAATATTTTTCTCGGCCGTTAGCGGAACAAGTGTTAAAAAAATGCGTCCTAGCTCTTTTTGACCCATGAGTTGAAGCCAGATATGGGTCTGCAAAGGATGACCATAGAGCGGAAATAAACGAATAAGTCCTTCATCACACAAAACACCATCGGCTGTAAATGTCGGATTATTAACGAGCCATAGACGAAAAACTGAGACTTCGAATGGGATTTTATAGACACGATCAATTGATGAAAAAATGTCTCTGATCGCCGTTTTGGTTACTTTAAGTCTCGGATGAAAATATGTTTGTAGTTCCGACACATTCCTCGCATTAAAATGCTTTATAACCTCCTTAATTGCTTCATCCAGGCTTTCATCTTGTCTTTTAAATCCATCCACCCTGTTATATTCAAATGTCAGACATGCTGGTTGATCAAGAGCGCCTCTAAATGTTTTTTCCCTGAGTTCCTCCCGAGGAGAATTTTCCTTTAGAAAAGGATTTTTCGACTCTTCCGCAAAACCCACATATTGAAAAAACAGTGTGCTTAAACAAAGCGCAAACACCATCCTGCAAACGACCGTTTTTTTCATCGCCTTTTGTTCCTCCATGCCTTTTGGATATCTTAGCATATTCTTTAATAGAATTAGAAGGTTAAGTTTTAAAAAGTGAGTTCAATCGAATGCTATGGTTATGGTAAGTAAAATACGGCGGGCATGTGCCTTTTGAATTTTTTTTTAGTGATCCCGAACTGCGGTACTTCTTACCCTCCAGTACCCATCCGCGCCAACGTCGCAAGTTCCGGAGCGCTGCGTCTTCCCACAAGAAATGAAATCACGTCTTTTTTGTGTTGCCAGGCAATGATGTTTATTTTGTCGGAGCTATAAGTCTGGTAAATGAGCCCACGATAATTACCAGGTTCCGCCTTTGGAAGATCCGAGAGAGTGCCTTTGAATGCGAAATGAAAGAGCTTTTCTTTACTTTCCGTGTTTTTATACTCCACGACTGCGATTTTTGCGACTTCGTAATCAATGATCGTTGCACCTTCCGGAACCCAACTTTGCGAGAAACTCTTAAGCACTAGTGGAGAGAAACCCAGGTTGCGAGAGGCATTCAAGTACTTTGTAATTTCTTCAATGCTGGTGCTTGGAAAGAGGAGTCTCCCCTCCGGATCTTCAATCATAGCCATCGCTTCATAGCTGAGATTGACAACAGGGACAAATTTTTCACGCGCAGGTGATCTGAAAACATAATAAAGAATTCCACCCACGATGACGAGAAGAGCTAGGACCGCAGTCCATCGCGATACACGGCTGACCACTTCTCTACGTCCCACCTCATCAATCTTTCGTGCTTCTTGTGTTTCTCTGACAGTCTGGTCTTGGACCAACGCTCTGAGGTGAATTTTCTCACTTTCTCGCAAGTAAAAACTTTGCAGACCCAACTGAAGCGCTCCACGCACCTTTTGAAAACGCTCGGGCAATTCAGCGTTTTGCTGAACTCCTATCAGCTTTTGAAAGCGTTCTTGAAGTTCGAGCGAGAGTTCCCCGTCCAGATATTCCGTCATATAACCATACAAAAAGTCTTGATCTGAAAGGTCTGATGGCTTCACCATATTGTTACATCTCCAAAATGAGTTATACTTTATATCGGGCGACGAGATGCTGCCTTCCGGCTGCAAGATTTTTTCTTAGAACACCCTCTTCAATTTCAAGAACACCTTTCGCCTCATCAACAGAAAGTCCCATAACATCAACCATACCGACAGCGGCCCGCTCCTCAATAGACATTCCCTCAAAGGTAAGAGCGATAGGAGATTGACCTACTTTCATGGATGACACCCCCAACTTCTTGAAGGCCCTCCAACAAGTCTTAATGAGAATGAGCTTTGCTATCTCTCCGTTATTCGTGACCATCGCAAGATCATTCGTAATCTCTTGGTACACAGTGTCCAGACATTTCCGTGCAAGATCAAGGTTGAGCGTCAAGATAAAGCTCAACCGATACAATAAGTCGGCCTGAGGATAAAGCTCCTCCAAGTAGAAATTCACCAACTTCTCATCAAAACGCTGAACAATCGGCTCTTTGTTTGACATTTTTTGCGCCTCACATCTGGGACATAACCATAAAAAATCAAAAATGCTGCCTAAAAGTTGAACGATGTCTGCGTTGCTCAGTTCGTTCCGGTGCTCATTTAGCAGTACCTAAACTCCGCTCCTCACTCCCATCACGTCCTGCCTCCTTCAACTTTTAAGTCGCATTAACAGTTTTTCCCTGCTTAAATTTATAATATTATGGTAACAATGAATGAGTCGATGAGGCAAGTGGTTCATTATATTATCTACTTTATAAGTCACTCTTTTTAGGAAAAGCGCGCGTATATGGGTCCAAAAGCACGCCTTGACAATTGGTTGATTGTAGTCCCTGCAAGGCTTGAGAGCGTGCGGCTTCCAAGAAAGCCTCTCCAGGATCTCGCGGGGAAACCCCTGATCGTCCAAGTATGCGAAAATCTGGCTCCGCTCGCAAAAGTCGGGGCTTCGATCGTGGTCGCCACAGATAGCACCCTCGTTCAAAGCACATGCCTTGATGCGGGTTTTAAAGCGGTTATGACCAGGACTGATCACATTTCGGGCACTGACCGTTGCAACGAGGCTGCTCAAGGCTTTCGCCACTCTTTTGTGATGAATGTTCAAGGAGATGAACCTTTTGTAAATTTGGATGACCTTAGACGCCTTGCCTCCGCCATGGAACGATTGCCGGATGTGGGGTTGGCAACCCTTGCCTTTCTGTCCGGAGACAGGGAAAAGTTCCGGAACCCTAATGCCGTCAAAGTGATCAAAGATGCTTCAGGTTATGCTCTTTATTTTTCAAGATCACCCATCCCCTATGATCGTGACGCAGGCGGCTCTCCCAGAATGGAGGGATGCGGCTTTTTTTGGCTCCACCTTGGAATATATGCGTTTAGAAGAGAAACTTTGGAGCGTTTTTGCGCCCTTCCTCAAGGATATCTGGAACGCACTGAAAAATTAGAGCAGCTTCGTGCCATCGAGCAAGGTTGGCGTATTTATGTTGAGCCTGCTGAGCACGAGACCGTGGGCATTGACACCTTGGAGGACTTGGAGGCCGCGCGTGTCTTATATTCGCAAATTAAATAGGGCAATTAATAACATGCGGTTTATCCCCGTTCTAAGCCTCCTGCTTATGATGACAGCGGGCGATCTAAGAGCTCTTCCGATTAGCTTTGGCATTAATCAGGGAGATCTCGAATATCACGAGTTAAATAGCAAGAATTTTTCAATCTACCATGACGCGAGAACCCCGCACGAGGCTAAACTCACCCTTGAGTCTCTTGAGGCAGTGCGCCCACTCTATGAACAGTGGTTTGATGTCAAAAGGGAACAAACGCTACCCGTGATTATTTCAGCCGAAACCTCCAATGCATCTTTTGCTGACTTCATCACCGATGCGATCGAACTCCAAACCATGGGGCAAGGCTCGCGAGATCTTGCGTGGCACGAGTATACGCACTCAACCATGTACCGGCATCTTGACAACTGGTTTGGTCCTCCGGGTGCCATTCTTCATCTCCCCTGGATGACGGCATGGTGGCTCGAAGGTCTGGCGGAGTCCATGACCGTTTCTATCGGTTCGAACGTTCAGTCCGGAATTGAGCGCTACCAAGCGCACTCGGGAGATTGGCCGACTTACGACCGTATGCATAGCCTATACGATAGCGATAGTGACTTTGGCTACCGTGGCTATGCCATTGCCGGCGCTTTCGTGTCTTATCTTCTGAAGAAATTTGACGCGAAAGATGCGCTTCCGGCATTCCATCGGGATTTTTTTCACTATTCCCTACCCTGGTGGTGGCTTTCGGCAGCTTCTCCATTTGGTGACTTCATGCCCATGGAAAAAGCCCTCGAAAAGCTCACAGCCTCAAAAGACTCGTCTACCGGACCAAAAGGCGGATTAACGGGTAAAGAACTCTGGGAAATGTATAAAAAAGCCGCTAAAGATTTTTGGGACAAAAATAGTCCCGCCCCTTACCTTTTGGATGTCCAAGGTTCCAGACAGGAGTACGCAAATCTTGGTGGGCTCACGACGCAAGGATCCGATGCATTTATTCCCATGCTTAATGACGACGGATGGATTGTCGATGCCAAAATCCAGTTCGACCCTAAAACAGGTTGGGCCATTTCATCTGACCTTCCACCTATAAAATTTGAAGATAACCGTCCTAGTATCCCCGCACTCGAAGATAAAAACGTCCGCAGCGCGAGTGTTCGCGTTATGCGGGTAGACCAACAAGGGGCGGCTCAAAACGATCAAGAATTTATCGCGTCGATCAAAGCGCGCGAACATAGGCGGGGGCTCCTTCGGGACAATATCATGCTTGCCAGGAAAGGATCAAAAGACGCCTATTTCAGCGCTCCAAGGCCGATTTTTGAAAGTGAAGGCATCATCTACGGACTTTTTGAAACAAGGCGTCATCTTGCTTGGATGGAGCAAAAAACAGAACACACTTCGTTTTGCTATGTGGACAAAAAAGAACTTTTTCTCAAGAAAAAACTCTCAAAAAAGATCATTCGCTGCCCCCTGCAAACCACCATTCCCCACACGTTAGAAGTTCTCGGAGTGAAGAAGAAAAGCGAAAATAATAGTCTCGGATTCGCCGAGGAAATCTGGCTCTCACTCCGCACGCAGACACTCCTCGGGGATCGTTTCAATATTGTAGTTTGGTCGCCTGAAACTCTGAAAAAAAGGGTCTTTAGTCTACCCGGCGAAGGGGAGCCTCTCACCATCGCGTTTGCGGGCAACGCGAGCCAAGATATTTGGATGCTGACGGGTGAAAGAAGTTTCAGAACACTGAAAAAAATAACTCCCGCCGGGCAATGTCTTGGTCAAGTCGCAGTTTCTGATCACCCGACAAATGTGATCGGCTTTGAAGACGGATCGATCGCACTCGGTCTTTATGCCGGAAATTCGCGAGTTCTTATGCGACTCGATAAAACCAAGATGAAGGAAACGCCTTGTATCAATAACGGTGGACCAACTTCACCAGTTCTATATGCTCTTCGAAAAAAACACAAAACCGCCTCAAAAGATCCTAAGGCCACGACGTTTGTCGATGTTCACGAGGCATTAAAAGGCTCATCAACCTGGGTAGCAGGGACATCAGGGATAGCAGGGAGAACTTCAAAAAGCGCCCAGGATGTTTCGGGATTGCCAAAAGCAGCGGAAGAAAATGGAAAACTTGAAGGGATCATCTCGAATGATGAGGCTGTCATAAAATCAGCAGAGCCACTTGGAATCCAAAACAACTCAGAGCCACCCTCTTCCGAACAAAGCTTCCCCGCAAAGTGGCGGGGACGTCCTGTGCTTGCTTTTCCATGGATTGGCGCCGACGACGCGTTAGGTCCCCAGCTTGGAATGGTTTCTGTCCCTCTCATGGATTACATGCAAAACGAAACCGCTCGACTCACGATGCTCTATGGTGTTGTAAGCCGTTACCCAAATTTACAACTAACCCTCACAAGCACGCGCTTTTGGCCGACGCTCAACGTTTCTGCATATCGCCAGCAGTCTTTCAACGGAGAATATGTCAACGAAGACCGCGAGATTATCGTCAATTACTATGATGAGCGTGGGGGATTATTTGACTCTGAGACGCGCATTCACGCCTTTGATGGTGTCTTCACGCTAAATCTCGGGATGAAGGCGGCAGATTTAAAGCCGTATCTCGGTCTTGAAAACATTCGTTATGGAAGTCTTTATGAACTCACATCACGCCTCGAATTCTCACATGACATCGGAAAATTTGGAACTTCAACTTATGTCAGCGCCAGTTCTGCGCCAACTTTTTTAAATAAAAACTTTTCCTATAACGTGATCGGTTTTGGTTCGACCGTTAGCCGAGAGCTTTCCCTCTTTTCATCTTCTGCCAACGCTGGGTTTGAAGTTAGTAAGACGCGCGGCTCCAAACGAAAACTTCTAAAAGAAGCCTATCGCCCACTCAAAACCTTTGTTCCAGGAAGCGGCGGCGGCTATAATAAGAATAGTTTTGAATTTCTTGGCGCGGGGAGTCTTCTTTCTGCCCGCTATGGCTCATCTCAGGGACGTCTTAAGGCTAACTGGATTATTCCAGTTGTAAAAAATCTCAACAAGCTTTTCTGGATTCTCTACCTCCAGAGACTGGATTTTACGGCCTTCTATAACTATGGCGGTGCTTGGTATGACACTCTGTTACCAGATGAAAGCCGTCTGATGCACGCCCATGGTTATAATCTTGATCTTCAGCTCGAAAATAAAGGTGTGAGGTTTAATTTAGGAATCGGCTCAGGTCAAGTCGTGGGTGATCCCTTCCAGGTATACATCACGACTGGGTTTGATGCGTTGTTCTAAGCGCGAAAGAGGCGCGAAAGCCTATCGAGAAACGGCCTTCAAAAAGGCCTCTTTTGCGGCATTCAGCTGCCTTTCAACTTCAGAAATCGTTTGATTCATAATATCTAATTCCCAATTATCACCACGCAAATGACCTTTTAAATCTGCAATCCACGTTACAACGTTCTGAAAATACTCTTCAGGATTATCTGCCATCGAATGATGATAGGTCTTTGATAACTGCTCAATCCAAGATTCCTGCGGTTGGTTTAAAAGGTTGATAAGCCTATTAAGACGCTTTGTCGCTTCCGACTCCTGCCACCCCCCAGAAACACGAAACGGATACCAATCGCGATCCGTCTTGTGAAGCCATATGCGAGAATGTCCCGCAAGCTCTATCGTATAAAAATCTTGGGGCGTTGCGTCATGAAATCCATCAGGTCTTTTCCATACAACATGCATAACTTTTACCTTATTCCATTTGCACGATCACTCGGCATCTAAGCTGACTGCTTATCACATCCTCCACCAAGAGGTCCTTCCGTCGACCCAACCGATCCACGGTTTCGCTGGTAGCGCGAAATGAAGTTCTCGAGCGTTGATCTTTGTTCTTTCGTAAACCCCGCGAACTGCACACCCATCCCTGGCGTTAGATCTGCACGACCAGTAATGGGACTTTGCACCCAAATGACTTTTCCTTTTGCATCAAGAGTTTCTTTGCTATCAGGAAGAGTGAAGGTCAGATTGACTTCACTTCCTTGGGGAAGAGGTGTTTTCGTCTCAATAAAAACGCCACCGGAACCCAAATCCCTGCAAAAATCAAACAAATAATGCCCATCCGCCTGATAATCCACGAGTAAATTGATTGGAACCCTGCGCCCTCCGCGATTATCCGCCGTCTTTTTACTTTCACTTTGTTTTTTACCTTCGGACTTCCTCGGCATGTGTAACTCTCCTTAACGTTAGATGTCCCTCATTTCGGATTGCTTTTCTGGAAACCATCTTTTTTCGTGGCGCGCACTAATTCTCTAACGTACTTTTCATGCTCACTTAACGTTTTAGTGAAATAGTGCCGCTGTGATCCATCCGTCCTTAGAACATAATAATAATATCCTTTTTGCGACGGAGTTAAAACTGCTTTTAAGGAACTTACCGAAGGCGATCCGATCGGCGTTGGAGGAAGCCCCCCGTGAATCCTCGTATTGTAAGGATTGGAGGCATCTCGCAGGTCTTTCATTCTGATATCACCGGTATAGTCTTTGATCCCATAAATAATTGCCGCATCGATCGCTAGCGGTACCCGATCTTTGAGACGACGCCAAATTACTTCAGAAATCATCGGCTTTTCATCATCATGGACCGCTTCAAGTTCGATCAGAGACGCAATGGTCACCGCTTGATGCAATGTCAATCCGAGCCCCTTCAAGTCCTGCTCGTACTGCGGGGGAAGATTTTGCCAAAAGACCTCTACCGCTCTGGCGAGCGCGATTTCCGCAGTTGGAAATACAACAAAGTCATAGGTTTTCGGATAAATATATCCCTCTAGAGACGGGGCACTAATCCTTTGAGCTTTAAGAAAACTTTTCTTGGTCGCTAGCGCCAAAATTAACTTTTTCGTACCCAGACCCTTGGCCTCAAGCCTCTCAGCAACTTGCTTTAGGGTGAAGCCTTCAGGAATCGTATATTTGAGTACGACAGGCTGGTAAACTTTGCCCATCAGCATGTCCCGCGCGATACCATAGGGAGTCACCGCACCCTCAAACCGATAATGCCCTGCCTGAAACTTCTGAAAAGGCTGAAAGAATCGCACCCATAATCTAAAAAAAACAGCGCTGTCGACAATTCCCTTACCAGCGAGTTCTGAAGCCAACCCTCCGAGTGTCGATCCCCTTTCAAAGTCAACTTCTTGGGGCTCCGGCATTGTTCGCGGCATTGTACTCCACGCCGATAGACGAAAATACCCATAGCCAAAGGCTATTCCAGCGGAAAGAGCCAGCAGGAACAAAACCTTTATGAGGCGCATCATAGCGTCAAACCCTGATTAGTTTTTCAAAAAAGCCCTTGATATCTTTTAAGAATACCATAGATCCGAGATCTCTAAAAATAAAAAAGGGAGGTTTGAAACCTCCCTTTTTTATTCTCGTCATCTTTCGATGAGGGAGAATATATTAATACCCCGCAGGGAGTATGACCTCACTTAAGCCAGAATAAAATTCAACTTGCCCTGTTTTTTCATCTTTCCAAGGGAGTGGCTGAGAGAGATATTCCCACGAAAATCTTGTGTAGCCATCGGTGAGACCGCGCTCTGGACGATTTGCCCCCCAAGAGTTCTTTGCTTTGAGATAACGAAGTTTGCCGCGAGTTGCTAATATTTTCGTTAGCTTGGAAATCGCTTCGCCCTCGGGAATTGTTCCTATAAACGGGGCATCATCGACTGCGTAATCATCGAGCACAACCATATGCCCGCCTTGGCTACCTGTCTGATAAGGTTGTTCGATGCGGCTCGCCTTGAACGTTGCGTCAACAATATCAAGGGCGTTGAAGTCGATCATGACGGAAATCAAAACCGGTTGATGATCATTTAGGGCTTTTAGAACGCGAAACATAACATTTGCGCGTTCGTTCTCTCCCTCTTGACTGAGTATCACGTCTTTTCCAACAATTTGTGGAACGTCGACCTGCTGCCACATATTTGGGGAATCGCTGCCGTCAGCATATTGAGAACCACCAACAGAGTCAAAGAGTGAAATATCCTTGCCATCTTTTGTAGTGCCAACAATGAAGTCTTTTGCTTTGACGACATATTGTTCGGCTTCTTTCATATTAGTTCCAAAAGCTTTATCAAGTTCTTTTTTAATGTTTTCTTCGGTGCGATTTTCTTTAGTTGAAAGCTTTCCACCAGAACTTAACTGTTGATTGATATAAGCTTCGGCTTGTGCTTGACGAATCGACATTGTCGTTCCGGCTTCATCTGGAATGAATTTGGCCTCCTCAATCACGCCATGTGACGCAAGAATCTGCGAGGAAACTGACCAACTTCCACCGGTTTGGATTTTCGCAATATCGGTTTTATAAGCTAATTGGTAGTAAAACCACCACCACGTCCAATAACTCTCTGAAAGATCGATTTCTTTTCCTGTTTTGTTGAGGTATAGAGCTTCGGCCCATGAAGCCGTTGCATATAACCAGCAATTCCCAATCGACTGTCTCTTAACGATGGTGTGCTGCTGATCCGACACAAGAGTGCGAGAATCATTATTTTCGTTCGACCTTGTGCCAACGCTGCAGCTAGTGACTAGCGAGAAAATACAAAAGGAAAAAATGACTCTAGGGGTGAAAGAAATGCGTCTCATTGAAAAACTCCTTATGTGCGTCCTTTTCAGTAAATAGAAAATCATCAACTCAAACAGAACCAGTACTCAGGGATATTACAAATCCCATGCCAGACTTTTTCCGATGATTTTACAGCTTTTTTTCGAAAAGATTTGAACTTAGATCTGTCAGACTTTTTGACAGTCGTCGACAAATTTAGTGACAGAAGCCTTAAATTTCAGGGTTTTCGGCCGATGCGTCAGCTAAAGCGGTTCTTTAAAACGCAAGCGAGAAGCGATCGTCCTCGCAATTGTAGGTGATGTACTGCTTAAGAGGTATCGACACGACGGAGCCAAGACCTCTCTCGTATGTGCCGCTTCCACCCACTGTAATCGAATTAAGTTGCATCTCTAGAAAATCAGGCCATCCTGGTCTTTTCAAATATCCTACGCCCGAGAGAATCGAGAGCGAGAGATTTTTTACCCATGTGGCTTCACAATAAGCACCTTTACGCCCTTTTTGTGATTTTCTTTTGTTGATTTGGTCAACTAATTGTTCGAGAAGTCGCCTCACGTCACTTTTCTTGATTTCAATCGTCGACATCCGTTCAATGACTTGGAAAGGGTGAAACTCAATGGGGTTGCTTTTCGATACAAGAGATCTGGCATTTTTATACACGATCTGCGAGTCAACGGATACTTGAGCAGTAAGATCAAACTGTGTTACCAATACGACTTTTGAGGGACCCTTCGAAGAAAATACATTGGGGATGACTGTTTTGAGAACAACGATATTACGGGCTTCGGGATCGATAGAATCATTGAGCGCCGTTGTAGCACAAGATTGGCCCGAAATTTCACCCCGCCTCGCGCCATTCACTAGAAACTGGCCATAAACGGAACACGAGTTTTCCTGCTTTGACCACTTGCTTCGAATATTGTTGGTTTGGCTTGTAAGCTCCTTTGTTTCTGTTAAATGTTGAGTTCTCGCTGCACAGCTCAGTACCGCTAAAATAGAGAAAAAGATTAAAATTGAAAACCAGTGCATCCTGTCACTTTCTCACAAAGAACCCCGCGGATGATCCATGAATATTTAAAAAGTATGTTCCATTATTTTGGATTGAATACACTTTGAGATCAATAGAGAACTTAAAACCTCCTGAAAATCTTGTCTTCTGCGAAAAATCCGTGGTACAAAGTATAGGATGAAATACGGTCAGCTCTCCGGCATTTTTGGATGCTGAGCATTTTATTTATTTGGTTTTTTATGAAAGGAAGACAAAATGGCTTTAATTCCCATGAGAGTGCTGCTCGATAACGCGGCTGAAAACAATTACGGCGTCGGGGCCTTCAACGTCAATAATATGGAGCAAATTCAGGCGATTATGGAGGCTGCTAAGGCAACGGACAGTCCCGTTATTGTTCAAGCTTCCCGCGGGGCCAGAAGCTACGCCCAAGACAACTACCTGCGCCATCTCATGATCGCGGCGTCGGAGCTATACCCGCAAATTCCGCTCGTCATGCATCTTGATCATGGAAACAGCCCAGACACCTGTTTCTCAGCGATTCGCCAGGGATTCACATCCGTTATGATGGACGGTTCGTTAAAGGAAGACGCCAAATCTCCGGGAGACTTTAACTATAACGTATCCGTGACGAAAAGGGTGGCCGATGTAGCCCATTCCATGGGCGTTTCCGTCGAGGGCGAACTTGGCTGCCTTGGCTCACTTGAGACAGGAAAGGGTGACAAGGAAGATGGCCACGGCTTTGAAGGAACACTCAGCCGCGACCACCTACTCACAACGCCAGAAGATGCTGCGCGATTTGTTGAAATGACCAAGGTCGACGCACTTGCCATCGCAATAGGTACGAGCCACGGCGCCTATAAATTCACCAGAAAGCCCGACGGAAAAATCCTCGCCATGGACCGTGTGAGAGAAATTCACAAAAAAATCCCTAACACCCACCTCGTCATGCACGGATCATCCTCAGTTCCGCAGGAGCTTCAGGATCTCGTGAATAAATACGGCGGCCAGATCAAGCAAACTTGGGGAGTCCCAGTCGAAGAGATTCAAGAGGGCATCCGTAACGGTGTTCGTAAAATCAATGTCGACACTGACAACCGCCTCGCCATCACGGCGGCAATCCGCCAAATATTCTTCGAAAAACCCGCTGAATTCGATCCAAGATCCTATATGAAACCTGCGCGCGCAGCGATGCAGAAAGTCGTCGAGGCCCGCATGGTCGCATTTGGTCAGGCAGGAAAGGGCTCGAAGATTAGACAAGTAACCTTAGAAGAGATGGCAAAGAAGTATTTTGTATAAGGATAAACTCCACTCACTATGCTGGGCCGCTCTCGCGGCCCTTGCAGGGGCACTTCTCATCAGCACATGGAATGGCCCGGACATCTGGGCTCATCTCCACCGCGGCCAACTAATTCTCCAGACAGGACAGATTCCTCCACCAGTTAATATCGTTCTTCAGTATGATCCACCCGTTATTTATTGGCTCTTTCACATCTATTCGTATGCCCTTTATGCACTAGGCGGTATACCACTTATAACTCTATCTTACTTGGCGTTATGGTTTTGCATTTTTTTTGTCCTTATAAAACACGGCGCGTTTCATCGGCTAGGCCTCGCGGGACTCGTCTGGACGCTTGCCGCTATTTTTATTTGCGAGATTCGTTTCCTGCCAAGACCTGAAATTTTTTCATTTCTTTTTATTACGCTTTTTATCGTCGAAATTCTTGGGCACCCATACTCTGAAAGTTGGGTTAAGAGGGATTATCTTCGCTCATTTTTTTATTTGGGTTTTCTTCAATTCCTCTGGTGCGGCATTCACACGTTCTTCCTGTGGGGCCCTCTCCTTATAGCCTTCGCTTGGGGCTGGCATATTTTAGAACAAATGCTCAGCGCCGCTCGCGGCAAAAGACCTAAGACTTATAGCCTTCACATCTTCTTTTCTAGTTTGCTCTTAGTCTTATTCTTGGCCAGCATGATCTCACCTTTCGGATATAAAACATGGGTCAGTGTTTACAAGTATGTTGTTCTCGCGCTCTTGCAGTCGCCCGTTCAAACCGAGTATAACGTGATGATCCAAGAGCTCATGTCTCCTCTTTCTTGGATTCATATCAGGAGTACCCCCTCCTTTCAATTTTATTGGTTGTATTCTCTTGTGACGGTCATGATCATTGCGTTTAATACTATTAAACATAGAACAATGGACTTCACAGCAGCCCTTGCTATTATGGGTTTTATAGTGAGCATAACGGGCGTTCGATATATGCCTCTCGTCATTCTTTTTTCGTTTCCATTTTGGTCTATCACATTAAAAAAACTTCATCCCGTCATGAGGAAACCGCGCGTTTTCATCGGTTACTATGCGAGTTTTTTGACGGTTTGTTGTTTACTCACTATAAGCGTTGTTTCAAGCCACTACTATAAGTTCGGTCAAAATTTAAAGCGATTTGGTTTTGGCATTTCCGAGTCTTCATATCCCGTGCGACTCACTCAATTTTTAAAAACATCCGGATTCCAAGGGCTTATTTTTGACGATTCTTCCAGCGGAGGATACCTCGAATTTTTTTCCCCTGAGCTCAAGGTTTACGGTGACTCCATCACAGCAGACCTTAGCAAGGAGACCCAAGACTATCTTGCTGCCATGTCTTCTCCAGAGAAGCTGGCGGAAATCAACGCTATGCAACATTTCGATGCCCTGATTCTCAGGGTCCCTAACAATGATCATCTTTTAACTTCTCTTTTGACGGATCCTTCATGGCATCTTTCTTATGCCGATCTTTTTTGGGTTTTATTTACAAAAAAAAGATTTTCTGAAGAAACTCACCATTTCTATGAGGGAGAAGACCTATCGTTTTTACTAAACGGTCTTGCAGCCATTACCTGGTCTAAAGTTTTATGCGCCAGTGCGAAGCGAGATGATCTTCTCTTATTACTCAATCAGTTGAAAGCGGCGTCAATAATCCCGGCCCCGATTCTTGGTCAGGGCCTTGTGTGCGCTCTCAACTATAAAGATGCTAAGGTTCTAGATGCACTCGTCGACTTAAAACCAAAAATTTATGCATTAAATAGACAAGAGGAAGACGAAGTCGAACGACTATTCAGACAAAGCCCCGCCGGCAGGATGCTTTATGGGGATTAGGGTGTGTACTGAATGGCACTGGATTAAGGTTGAAATCCTTGAAAGACTTAAACTTAATCATTGTCATAATCTTATGGTTTCAACGTGAT
>CAILAO010000438.1 GCA_903832105.1 uncultured Pseudomonadota bacterium
AATTTAATAACATGAATAAATCCGCACACGGAAAATCAAAGATATGCGCGCAATATTCGTGTGTTCTTCGTATCTATTCAAATATATTAATATTATTTAGCTCTGTGCGGCGACGTCAGAGTAAAAAGCTGAATATTTACTTGGTGAACACTTGTCGCACGTTTACAATTGGCAGCTATATCAAAGACGCTTTGAAGAAACGTTTTAACTTCTTGAGATAGGGGCCTCATGGCTTCAAAAGGCGCCGCAAATAAAAACGAAGAAAAATCATGACCTCTACGCCGCCTCCAGCCCATTGAATGCATTGCAAGATCAAGCATGGTCTGATGAAACTTAACGACTTGTGATCCTGTGACCTTTTCCTGCGCCATGAGGTTGCGAGCGGCTTGAACATAACGCTTCTCGGATTTATCAAAGTAAACCATTTTAGAGTCAATCAATGATGTGAAGGCTGTTCCTATTTCAGCTAGTGTTGCCGGCGGGCAAAGCCGCCCGGCGATCCACTTCGGATCAGCATCAAATCCCTGCAACCCTACCATCTCTCTTATGATGACGTGACACCATTCTTTTCCTAAATGGTCACTGGCTGCTTGTGCCATTTCAGTGTTGTTTAAAAGCATTGGCTCTGAGTGAGTCAGAGGAAAAAGCTGAAAACCTAGTTGAAAAACTTCCGCCGGCTCCCCCTGAATCTCACCGGCCAACTGCACGATTTGACGCCTGAACTTTGACGCAAGCTCTTCGATTAACTCAATCTCTTGATCACTCAATGTTAACGTCATGGCTTGTACATCGCGTCGAGAGGAAGATAACGTTTCAATACTTTCTCGCGCAAATTGGAGCATATTGCGAAAATACGGATCGGTCGCCGGAACCTCTCTACGAATATGCTGCGCGCATAAACCGGGAGTTGTGTGAACAGCATCGTTATTTAACGAAACATCGATCAATCCAAGATTTCGAAGCTCCAACCAGGTTTGGTCAATCAGCGTGTTATCAAATCTCGGCCAGATCTTCTCAGAAACCCAATCAGCCCTCGGCTGCGTTTTAGGAAGGCGAGAGAGTTCGATAAGTATTGGCTTGAGTACTGGATTATCCGGCTTTTTCTCGTCCCAGAACATCGGAAATGCTGCCGGAATACATAGCGGGAGGTCAATAAAAAGACGTTGTGGGCCTTCAATCGCCGCAGCAATAGCCTCACGGAGATTTTTTTCAAAAACGATATGGAAGGGCGCCGCTCCTGGTGTTAGTGCAAGGTTTCTTGCCTCTCCATGAACCTCTTCAATAAGCGTCTTCACTAAGGCGTGATCGGCTAAAGGCACGATGTCTCCTATGATGAGTTCGATATCCTGCCCTTCAGAATGATTTTTGACAAAATAGACTTTTTCCAGATGTCTTGGATTAATTTTTGTTGAAAGTCTTATTGGAAATCTCGCCACAGCCTGACGATTGACAGCAAACTTCCACCAAGCAAGGCGGATGCTTGATTCACTCAAGTTACCGACAATTCCTTTTCTTTCAGCTTCTTTTTTTACCCACATTACAAGCCATGAGGGATTCCACGAAGTAACAACCTCCGGCCCCGATTCAATTGTCAGCAAAGCTCCAATATTAGGATTTTCTAGAGAGGCATCAACCTGAACACCCGGAAGTTTCGGAGTGCCCGCAGCCAATGTCATTCGAAATGTAAACCGATCGTGGGTATGATGAAGCCTCTGCCAAGCGATCTTCCACTCACTTTGATATACCTGATAAACCGAAACCTTTCCTTCTTCGCGGGCCTTCTCCATGAATGAAACGGCTTGATGAAGGAAATCATCTGGAGGATTTGAGAAAGATTCAACACATTCCGGCGTAACTGTCGCACAGACAGTCAACGCGCTCGAGTCAAAATCGATCTTTATCAGTTCTGATTTTAACATGATAATCTTCTCGCTATGTCTCAAGTGATTTCACAGACACTACCTGATCGACAGATGGACAGTAGGCCGTGAGTCTTCGTCCATAGACACAACCTGTGTCGATCTGCATCGCGTTGATCTCAGTTAGTCTTCGCACTCTTGGTACAGGGGTATGTCCCGAACAGTGGAGCCTTTTAGGGTCCATTGGGTGTCGAGGGAGCTTTCTTGACCAAATGGCGTTGTGAGCCGCTTCCCGCTCCAAGATTGGTTCTTCAGGAAGCCTTGACGTCCCCTTTATTGCTGATATCGCAGTTTGGAGACTTTTAAGAATTTCGTAATCCCGATCTTTCGCAAAGCCGTGGGTGACAATGATGTCTTCATTTTCCCAGAAGAGCGGCATGGACGCTAGATAGCGTATATGTTCCGGGGAAATAGCCCAAGATTCAGGATCTTTTGGATTGCAGTGATAGCTTTTCAGGGCTTCGATTCCACCTTGAAAATACCAGTGGATTCTCTGAAAGATCCTGTATTCATCAAAGGTCACGATTTCCTTGATATCTCCCTCAAACTCTTGCTCGAATGTCTCAATATGCCAAGGAAACGTGGTACCCGCCTCCACGAAAAGCTCAGGTCTCGCACTATAAATGTTTTTTAAAAACTCAACCTCGTGATTACCAATAATTGCAGCGTGCGTTCCTTCTTTTTCTCCTCGCAAAAACCGTTCAACGACTTCTGCAGATCGAGGACCTCGGTCTACAAGATCTCCGACCGAAATGATGAGAGGATCAAAACCAAACTTCTTGGCATGAACTTCAATCTTGTGCTCAAGACAAAGATAGGTTTCCAGGCAACCATGAATATCGCCGACCACATAAGGGGTACGTTGGGTGTGTTGA
>CAILAO010000439.1 GCA_903832105.1 uncultured Pseudomonadota bacterium
CGCTTTCCACCGAGACTCTATACTCTGGAACTGACTGAAAACGTTCCTGAGTCAGCTCTTGTAGTTTTGTCTTGAAATCTTCGTCCTCAAGTTTTTCAAGATTTCCAGATAGGGCTTGGTGAAACAGCTTTTCAACCACTTTACAAGCCTCTACAAAACCGCCATCCAAATAAATAGCACCCAAGACGGCTTCTAATGCATCAGCAAGTAATGATGGCTTACAAGTGCCGCCCGTTTGCAGCTCGCTTTTCCCGAGGAAAAGTTTTTTTCCAAGATCAATTTTCTGTGCAATATTGGCAAGGGGAGGTTCGCTAACCAAAATAGATCTTAATTTAGACAGCTCGCCTTCTTCGTAGTTTTCTTTGCGACGCATCAGATCTGTGCTTATGGCAAGACTTAAAACAGCATCACCCAGGAATTCAAGACGTTCGCTCCATCGAATAAGACGAACGAGTCGAGCCGAGGGTGCAGAGTGACTTTTCTTGCTGTTTTTATCGTGAGATGAAGAACTATCGAAGATGTGCAGTTTTCTTATTAAATCATAAGCGGCAGATTTGTGTGTAAGAGCCTCCACGAGAAAGAGAGGATTTTTAAAAGTATAACCCACTTTTTTTTCTAAACGCTGAAGCATGAGTTTAGCTTGGTGAGGCTTGCTGCTAAGTGCTTTCAGAATATCGTCTAGAGAGTTACAACCTGAAGACAGGGTCTTTGAACGATTCTTATGACTTTTTTTAGAGCGCTTAGCATCTCGCGAATTGTCTTTTTTTTCTATTTTTTGCTTAACACCCGGCATGGGTTCTCCAATTTTTCACTTTTCCTTGAAAGTCTACAAACCTTGTCGCTGTAAAACGGCGCAAGATCTCGCGGGCACAGAAAAGGAAAGTTCGCCGTTAGATTGATATTCGATCGGCAAAAGGGCCCCTTTTCCGAGCCACTTTTCGTCCGCTGAATCGAGGATTTTTCGCCAAACACCAGTGGAGGCTGGAATCGCAACAGAGCTAAGATCACGAGAAAAATTAAAAACGAGGAGAATCTCGTCGTTTTCACGATTATCTCCGAGTCCAAATCGAAGACTACAACGTTCAATGTTTCCGCGAAAATCTTCACTCCAACGTCTGACAATCAGGATGCGCTCCTTTTCAAAACCAAAGACCTCAAGATATTCTTTGCTCAGAAAACGTAGCGCGGGATCAGTTTTCCTAAGTTTAATAAGTTCTTTATAAAAATCATACAAGACTCTACTTTGTTCTTGTTGCTTTTGCTTGGCAGAGTTCAGCTTCGAGCGCATGAAAGTTGTTCGATCTTGTGGATCTGGAAGCTTCCCACTCCACGCAAATGACGAAAACTCCTCCCACCGACCCCGGCGGACAGACTCAATTAAATTTTGATCTGAATGACTTGTGAAATATTGAAAAGGGGCTTCTTCAGCATATTCTTCACCCATAAAAATGAGAGGAAGAAAGGGAGATAAAATCATCGACGTTGCGGCGACTTTTAGACTTTCAAAACAAGTGATGTGTCCGAGCCGTTCCCCCTTCATGCGATTGCCAATTTGATCGTGGTTTTGGTTAAAGACGATGAATTGTTCAGAAGGATTGCCTCTTGAAGAAGTTCCATAACGACATTTTCTGAATTTCGAGTATTCCCCAGCATATGTGAAACCGTTAAGGTAGGCGCGACGAAGATGTTCGATCTTGCCATAGTCCTCATAGTATCCGGTGTTTTCTTCTGTGAGTAGCGTATGTATGGCATGATGAAAATCGTTGCTCCACTGAGAATCAAGGCCATATCCACCAAGCTCACGAGAATTGATGATGCGATTATCATTGAGATCGCTTTCAGCAAGGACAAAGATTCTCTTATTCAAGCGATCAGCTTCTTGTCTTATTGCGAGGCCAAGCTCCTCCAAGAAGGGTTTTGCTGAGAGATCCATAATGGCGTGAACGGCATCGATTCGTAAGGCGTCAATGTGAAATTCGTTGATCCATTCGAGGGCGTTTTCGACAAAAAATAGGCGAACTTCGTCGCTATAGGCGCCATCAAAATTCATCGCGGCACCCCAAGGGGTCATATAACGCTCAGTGAAATAGGGACCAAAATTCCACAAGTAGTTTCCTTCAGGACCTAAATGGTTGTAAACCACGTCAAGCGAAACGGCGAGACCCTTGTTATGGCATGCATTGACGAGCTTTTTTAATCCCTCCGGACCGCCATATGAATCTTGAACCGCGAAGGGATATACCCCGTCGTACCCCCAGTTACGACTGCCAGGGAATTGAGCTATCGGCATGAGTTGGATGGCGGTGATACCGAGATCAATGAGAGCATCGAGTTGCGGAATAATCGATTCAAACGTTCCTTCAGGTGTGAATGTTCCGACATGAATTTCATAGAAAATATAATCGCTTAGAGGAATCCCAAACCACGAAGCATCGTTCCAGTTAAAACCAGCCACTGTGATCTGAGATGGGCCGTGAACACCAAGAGGTTGGAAACGCGATGCGGGATCAGGGAGCTCTTTACCCTCATTTAATCGGTACATGTAGTGCATGCCAGGTTCGACGCCTTCAATGACAGCTTCATGATAACCGCGGGCAATGCTTTCCATGGGTACAACTCGTGATGCGCCTCCAAGAAGCTTGACTTCAACTTTCGAAACTAAAGGCGCCCAAACGAGGAAACGACACTGGCCGCCGCCTAAGTATGTAGCTCCGAGTTTAAAGCGGGACGAGCGTTCCATGCTATGCCTCCCAGCAAAGAGTTGCAAAAGTTGAGGTTACGATATAGTTTTCCTTCTTTGTCAGCTCCAAAGGAGACATATATATACAATAGAACGTTGGTGAAGGTCTATATGTCAATAAACGATCCAGAAATTGCTTTAAAACCCATGATTACAGATAGATATACTGAGAGTGATTTGATCCACATTGATTGGCTTGAACGTTGCTGGGTAAAAAACTGGAAGGGCTTAAATGTATTGGATTTGGGGTGCCGCTCTGGTTATCTCTGCCAATGGGCAATGGAGCACGGTGCGAGCTACGCACTTGGAGTCGACATTGAAGATCCACCCCAAGGAACAGTAGAAAAAATGTTACGGCCATCGCAGGGCTCTACGTTGAAAGCCAAAACCCAGTGGCTTTTTAAAAAACTTGACCTCGATCAGCCTAAGTGGGGAAAATATATTTTATCAGAAGCTGAAGATCCGGAGCTAAAAGCCCCAAAGGTCTTTGATATGGTCCTCGCGTTTGACATTGTAGAGCATCTTAGTTCTCCTTGGCTTTTTTTTGGTGAATGTTACGACCTGCTTTCAGAGGGCGGGATCCTCGCAGTCACAACCCCTAATACCAACTCTTGGGAACGTTTTTTAAGAGCAGATTCCTGGTCAGGCGTTAGGGACCCTCAACACAAAACCCTTTTTAATAAACATAGTTTGACCGTTATGCTTCGTCGGGCTGGCTTTTTCGTCGACCTGATGAGGGCCCCCATCCGCTCTCTTTCATGGCTTGGACCCGTTGTTCCCGATTTTGGAGCTCAATGCTTTTGTATCTGCAAAAAAAAGAACAAGAGCAATATCCTCTAGACAAAAACAAGATGATTATGCTGTGTCAGATAAATCGCTGCGGCGACCGAAGCGTTTGGTCGCATCTTTTTAATTGCAGAGACATAAAGTCTAATCTGGCGGTCATATCCTTGAGCAATGCAGAGCTGCATGAGACGTTCGCCATCGACGTTATTTGGATCATAACTTATTGTTTTATAGTCGACGATTAAGTAGCTGTCTTTGGACTTTTCAATAAGAAGATCGATACAGCCCCTGACAAAACCTGTTTCTGACAGGTGGACAAAATCCATCTCGACTTCAAGCGAAAGCCTCGGCGCACTCATGAGCTGTATCCAGGTCTTAGAACATATAACTGACGACAGCTCTTTCTTCGCTTTAAGAAATGCATGATCGGACTGCGTAGCCTTGACACTCTCTTTTGCAATGTGTGTAAGACAATCGGACCACAATTCCTCTTCGTTATAGGGGATTTTTTTGATCGCAGCCTCAAGCCCCGCATGAATATAAAGACCATGACAAAGGGCCAGCGGATCGCCTTTTCGACAGGTCGATTCATTGGATGCGGCACCTTCATAATTTTCTTTTACTGCGTTTTTTGTAGACCGAATCTCGTCATGCGGTCTCAGCGTCTTGACCTGAGCTGGCGGATCACTGGTGACTTCTTGGGGAGGCCCTGCAAAGAAAAATTGATCACTTTTACTTTTCTGGACCTCTTGATCGGTTCTGATCTGTGAAAAACCGCGAGTTTCCCACGCCAGCGTCTTAACAAAATCCCCGGCCCGATATTCAATATCAAGATGTCTAAAATCTCTCGTGCCCAGATCATCTGAGAGAGTCTTTAAGAGGTATTGATGGTATCCATCACCGACTGCATCGTTTCGTTTGCATGTGTGACCCGTCACCAAAAGATACTGCTGCGCTCTCGTTAAAGCCACATATAGGAGCCGGTGGTTTTCAAGTGTCATTTCACGGTCGAGATTTTCATAGATCGCATCGAATCCGGCGTGCTTGATAGGTTGCTCAGCCTTTGTTCCAATATAGGTAAGAAGGCGTTTCATGCGTCCCTTTGTACCGTCTGCATCGGTTTTGATCCAGTAACGATCGTATTGTCCCCATTCTTCACCCGTTTCCACCAGGATTACAAACGAAAATTCTAGTCCTTTGGCTTTATGAATGGTCATGAGGCGAACATTTTGGAGATGGGTCGAAACCGTGCCAATTTGATCTTGCGAGGCGAGAAGTTCAAGTCTTTGAACAAGTGAAATTAAGCAAGTGTATCCTTCTCCCTGGAGTTCAATACATAGTTCAACTAGCTTTGATACATTTTCTGTGAAACTTTCTGTTGAAGACGAAATTGCCGCAGTTTTTTGCCTTTTTTTAAGGTAGCCCATCGACTTTAAGATAAGTGCATGTGGCAGCAGACCTTCCTGAGCAGCGATTAAGTCCTGCAAAAAATCAAAGCTCTCTCGGTTGAGGTCGCGAAGAAGGCCTATGATGTGAGTTGAACGCTGACCATCCTCGAACTCCGAGCTAGCTTGAATAAGCGAGATAACTTCCTGGTCTGAAAGTTCACAGAAAGGACTCTTTAAAAAAGTTGTTAAAGAGATTAGGTCATTAGGAAGCGCGAGAAATCTGAGCAAGGCCAACATGTCGGAAATAATCGAGTGTGAAAAGAACCCTTTATCTTCGGCCCTCTCACACGGGACACCAGCATCACGAAGAGCGGCTTCGAACGTATCTGCATGCGTTGCGTTCCGATATAGAACGACGCAATCAGAAGCCTTAAGAGGCCTAAAGGCTTTTAGATTCTTACAATAAATAGGACATGAAATATCGCCTTTAATTGCCTTAGAAACATAACTTGCAACAAATTTTGCTTCTCGTAGTAGAGGGGATTCCTTTTCTCCTTCGACGATTGTAAAGAGTGGCGCTACGGCAACCCTTGCAACGTCTGGGACGACCGGTTGCTCATCAGGCGTGACTGCAACTTTGTGTTGCGGAAAATGTTGCGAAAAAAACATTCCATTTTCTTTCGTGAAAATCTGATTCACAAAATGTAAAATCGATCCCGCTGAGCGGTAGCTGTCTTTTAAAATGCAAGTCTGAAGACCAAAAGATTCAAATTCTCCTTTAGCTGCATCCATCACCTCGGGATCAGCCTCTCGAAAACCGTATATTGATTGTTTTTCATCGCCAACAATGAAAAGGCTTGGGTTTAAGCCTTCTCGATTACTTGTATAGCCTTCACCTGATAAAAGTTCTTGGGCGATACATTTAAAGATAGCCCACTGCAGCCAACTAGTATCTTGAAATTCGTCAAGCAAAAGATGTTCAATGCTGTGATGAATCAAGTATCTTGCTCCCGCTGCTTCATCTCGGTGGAACAATCGATAGCACCCCTTGGCGAGATCTGAAAAATCAAGAACGCCCGCTCGGTACTTTGCGTCATCTCTTAAGGAGATATAGCGATCGAGGAGTTGATAAAAAAGCTTAGCCCTTTGATCGAGAGCTGCAAGACGTTCTGTATTCAAA
>CAILAO010000440.1 GCA_903832105.1 uncultured Pseudomonadota bacterium
AAACTCCGTGATGATATTTACGAGATACGTCGGAGGATGCTTTCCCTGAGCCAAAGCAACAGTTTCAATTCCTAATCGACTGGCTGTTAGGCCTATTCTACGCGCAATTTCCCCTCGATTCGCGATGAAAAGTCTTTTTATGATGATACTTTCCTTCATTCTTACCACTTTAAAAACCTAAAATTTTCTAAGAATCCAGCTTTTATAGTCCAAGGGGGATCTGTCTTCTCAAGAAAAGCCCTCATCCCTTCTTCTGCAGAACGCAACGTACGTGTTCGACTGATCGCCTGAGCCGTATAATCTCCGGGCTGCATGTGATGCGCCTCCATTTCAAGGAAGAGCCCTTTGAAGGCCCGTTGCGCGACTGGCGAACCAAGCAAAATCTGCTCTATTTCATGTTTTATCGCGTCTTCTAACTCACATTCGGGAACAACAGCCTCAACAAGTCCATAGTTTAACGCTTCGTCTGCCGAGAATGTTCGCCCACTGAGGCTAAGGCGTTTCAGATGTCCTGCGGGCATTTTACGCGCGAGATAGGGCAAGATCACGGCCGGATGAAGTCCAACTTTAACTTCGCTCAAACAAAAGACCGCCTTCGAAGAAGCAAGGGCAATATCAGCACATCCCACAAGTCCCACAGCACCCCCAAAGACTGATCCATGAACGGCGGCAAGCGTGGGGATCGGAAACGTCCAGAGGTTTTCAAACATCTGGGCCATACGTCTCGTCTCAGCAAGGTTTTCCTCAGCGCTAAGTGTTTGAGACTGCTTCATCCAAGCAAGGTCTGCTCCCGCAGAAAAGTGCTTGCCACGCCCTGTGATAACGAGGGCTCGACAGTTAGAGTTTGAAGAGTTCAGGGAACGAACATCATCGAGGTTTTTTATGATGGATTCGATCGTCTTTTGATTAAAAGCGTTGGCACTCTCGGGGCGATTAAGCGTCAAGACCGCAATGGAGTCTGGCCTATCCTGAGTCAGGTGTACGTATTGAAGCTCGGTTAAACTCATGGCTTGTTCCTACATGCGGAAGATACCAAAATGAGTATCGTCCCAAGTATGATGTAGCGTTGATGCGAGCGCCATCGACAAGACTTCCCTCGTCTTCCTTGGGTCAATGATTCCATCGTCCCAAAGCCTCGCCGTCGCATAATAAGCGGAGCTTTCCCTCAGATATTTTTCAAGAATCGGTCGCCTCATCTCCTCCGCTTCCTCAGAAGACATAACTTTTCCGGCCCGTTTCATTTGTTCCCGCTTGACGGTTACAAGAACCTCAGCAGCTTGTTCTCCGCCCATGACGGAAATCCTAGCTGTCGGCCACATGAAGAGATAGCTTGGATCGTAGGCCCGGCCACACATTCCGTAGTTTCCGGCACCATAACTTCCGCCCAAGATCACTGTCAGCTTCGGAACATTCGCATTCGCGACGGCGTGAACCATCTTGGCTCCATGCTTCGCGATACCGCCATGTTCATACTCCTTGCCAATGATGAAACCCGTAATATTCTGAAGGAAAAGAAGCGGCCTACGCTCTTGGCAGCAAAGCTGGATAAAATGGGTCGCTTTCAGGGCGCTTTCAGAAAATAGAACACCGTTATTCGCGAGAATTCCGACGGGAATACCTGATAGTCTTGCAAAGCCTGTGACAATGGTTTGAGCATAGCTTGGTTTAAATTCAAATAGTTCAGAGCGATCGACGACACGCGCAATAATTTCTCGAATATCGAAAAATTTTCGACTTTCTTGCGGGATGATGCCCAAGAGTTCTTCAGGGTCGTAAGCCGGAAGTTCCGGAGTTTCAACCTGAACCAATTCTTTTGGAGTCATTCGCAGTTGAGCTACAATCTCCCTCACAATCATCAAGGCATGTTCATCATTTTCAGCCAAATAGTCTGCGACTCCGCTGATAGACGTATGAACTTCCGCCCCACCCAGCTCTTCTGCCGTAACATCCTCACCCGTAGCTGCCTTTACGAGAGGCGGGCCGCCCAGAAAAATACTTCCGGTCCCCCGAACGATCACGCTATGATCGGACATCGCTGGAATATAAGCCCCGCCAGCTGTACAAAGCCCATGGACCGAAGATATCTGAGGGATACCCTTGGCGCTCATGCGAGCCTGGTTATAAAAAAGTCGTCCAAAGTCGTCTTTATCCGGGAAGATTTCATCCTGCATAGGTAGAAAAGCGCCGCCGGAATCAACAAGATAAATACAAGGTAGATGATTCTTTTCCGCAATCTCCTGAGCTCTTAAGTGCTTTTTAAGCGAAATCGGGAAATAGGTCCCCGCCTTCACCGTGGGATCATTCGCAAGAATCATACAAACGCGCCCGGAAACAAACCCAATTCCCGTCACAAGACCAGCGCCAGGGACTCTTTCTTCATAAAGCCCTTCCCCAGCAAGCTGTGAAAGTTCTAGAAACCGACTCCCGCGATCAATAAGTTCTGCAATTCGTTCGCGAGCGGAAAGTTTACCCTGACTCCTTTGGTATTCAAGGGCTTTATCCCCGCCCCCATTGGCAGCCTCGGCAAGTTTTCCCTCAAACTCTTGCAATGCCTTCTTATGAAAAGCAAGGTTTAGTTTAAAGTCGCTGCCTGTCGTATTGATGCGGCTTTGGATCTTCATGAAATGACTCCAAAATGGAGTTCTGTTTTATCTGATTTTTCGAACGTAATCTATTAAAAACTTTTGATAGTTTTAACAATTTGGGGTACCTTTTCTAAATTATGACCTTAAAAGTTGTGACATTAGTGACAGATGGCGCTTGCAGCGGCAATCCTGGTCCGGGAGGGTGGGCCGCCCTGCTCAAATTTGGTCGTCACGAGAAAATGATCTCGGGCGGGGAGGTCGAAACCACCAATAACCGCATGGAACTTCAGGCGGTTATTGAAGGACTAAGGGCTCTCAAGGAACGTTGCAAGGTCACCGTCCTTACCGACAGCCAATATGTCTTTAATGCCTTTGACCTGGGTTGGCTTGAAGCGTGGAAGGATAACGATTGGCATATTTCCTCAAAAAAAACACCCGTTAAAAACAAAGATCTTTGGGAAGAGCTTGATGATCTTGTTTCCCGCCACCAAATCACATGGCGTTGGGTTCGCGGACATGATGGGCACGAAGATAATGAGCGGGTCGATAAGGCCGCTCGAAAAGCCGTACCGGGAGATCCCGGATAACAAAAGGAAGGGTTTTATGTCCAAACATGCACCGTCTCACGTCTTTTGTTCCTGGCCACTCTACCTCATTGGAGTCATCATCCTTATGTGTCCATTTTCGATTTATGCTGAAGGGAAAACCCCTCAGACCAGCATCAGCTATGATCTTTGGATTAAAGGCGGCACGATCGTAGACGGACTCGGAAAAAAACCTTTCAAGGGAGATATTTTAATCCGTAATGACACGATTGAGTTTCTTGGAACCCCACCCCGAAACTCTGCCATTAAAGCCTCTCATGTCATCGACGCGAAGGATAAAATGGTGACCCCAGGTTTTATCGATATTCACACTCATTTTGATGGTCCCAGTAGCGAAAACCCAGAGGATATTGCCTTAGCCAACTTCCTTTCGATGGGCGTCACAACAATCAATATTGGACAGTGTGGAGACTCGCCCGCCGGTACCGACGATTTGAGGGCTTGGCTCGAACAAATCGAACGGCAAAAGCCAGGCGTCAATCTGCTCACGTTTGTCGGACACAACACCATCAGGGAAAAAACGGGCGTTGGACTGAGGAAGACGCCCTCAACATCTGAACTGGAAGCCATGAAAAATCTTTTGCGCAAAGGTCTCGATGCAGGTGCCTTTGGCCTTAGCTTTGGTCTCGAATATGAACCTGGAAAATTTTCTGAAAAGGAAGAATGGCTCGCACTCGCAAAGGTGGTAGGACGAAAAGGGTCTGTTATGAGCCACCTCCGAAACGAAGATGACGATCGCCTTGAATCTTCGATGAAAGAGTTTTTAACCCTTACTCAAGTCACCAACGCCCACATCTCACACTTAAAATCCGTGTACGGCAAAGGTGAAAAAAGGGGGCAGGAAATTTTAGCTATCCTGAATAATGCTCGCAAACAAGGCTTTCGCGTAACAGCAGATACATATCCATACACAGCGAGCGCCACAACAATTAATATTCTCTTTCCGGATTGGGTCAATTCGGCAAATGTTGATGAGATGAAAAAGTCGCGTCGTGAAGAGTTACTCACATATATTCGAACAAAGGTTACGAAGCGAAACGGTCCTGCTGCAACACTCTTCACAGAGATAAAGAAATTTCCAAATTTTGTGGGAAAGACGCTTGATGACTTGGCGAAGGATCTTAAGCGCCCCTTCGAAGAAGTGATTGTCGACGAAATCGGTTTTAGCGGTGCCTCGGCGGTCTATTTTGTGATGGATGAAGAACTTCAAGACGTAATTGCCCGCGATCCCAACGTAGCCATCGGCTCCGACGGTTCTCCCAGATCAAAACACCCTCGCGCCTTTGGAACCTTTGCTAAGTTCATCCGCCATTTTGTCGTAGAAAAGAACTATCTTACCCTCGAAGAAGCCGTCAGAAAAGTGACCGGTCTACCCTCAACGATCCTCGGATTGAAAGATCGCGGACTCTTAAAGGAACGCTATAAAGCCGACATTTTAATCTTTGCTCCCAAAAACGCGAAAGACAGGGCGACCTATTTATCACCCCAAGAACTCGCAACGGGATTTGACTATGTTATTCTGAATGGTAAGATAGCTTTGCGTGATGGAAAAATTGAGTCCCGCTATGGCACGGTTATCAAAAGCGATCTGTAACACTCAAAGGAGGATTTATGAAGTTATTTTCTCTGACATTCTTCATGGCCTTTATTAGCATGTCCGCCTATGGCCAAAGCTTTCAAAACATCGTTTGTAAAGGTTCTGGTGAGTGGAAAGGCGTAACAGGCACCGTTCAAACCTATACCGTCAATACAAAAGTCGAGAGCAATGTGATGTCATCAACCTTTGTTATTAATGGACTATCGGAAACCCTGCAATTTCGCGCTGAATTCAAAGAAAACGGTTTTTTCGATGTCATTATTGATGAGGGTGGGTCACCTCGCATCATCGGAAATGGATTTTGCCACGATATCCAGTGTATATATAAGGCTTCCTTCCCAACTTTTGCCATTGAAGAAAGTCTGCTGTTTGTTCACAGAAAGCTCTACAGGCTTGCCCGTAGGATTTCAAGTGAGGGGGCGATCATGATCTTGCAAGATGTCTGCATAAAGTAGATCGCTGACTACTAAACGGCTCACCGAAACAAATTGAACTCCAAGCCTTTCATTGATGCGGCAAAACCCATGAAGGTGATGCCGCATTGCATTTTGATCTTAAAAAATCTCGCTACGCGATGCTGATAAGTATGTTCTTCACCATAGGAAGTACAAACATCTTCCCATCGGGAGAGATCCTTCCGCCAGTAAAAACCTTGCTGGCATTTAAAAGACTGGCGGAAGGACAAAGATGGCGGCGTGTCCCAAGAAGAGGAATTGGAGGGGGATGAATCCGACTGTTCCCGATTGCAATACTGACGGACAGCACGCGAGGGATCAATCAAGACTTCGTATCTAAGATTAAGAGCACGTTCGATCTCAACTTTGAAAACTTTTGAAGCTTGTCCCACCATGATCATCAAGCAGAGAACGACTCCCGATATTACGATATTTAAGTAACCCGCCACGTAACCAACACACTACTTATCATTTCCAAAAGGATTCACGTCGATCTCGCCCGCTTCGATGCCGAGTTTATCTGCCATGACGGAAATCCGATCTTTGATGACCTTTCCGATAAAACCCAGGGCTGCAATCCCAGCGACGGCAGCGAACGTTGTAACCAGAATGTACTCAAGCGCAGCCCCACCAAATTGACGTTTTCTATCGACACATCTTTTCAAATTTCTCGTTATTAAAGCCATGAAACATCTCCTTCGTCACATCCGTTAAAAACCGAGCTTCTCTCGACCGAAGGCGACACTACACATTTTTTCTCGTGACTTCAAAGGGCATGAGGATGTCTGGGATTCGCAACGTTAGCTTCAGGGTATCGGTCTATAACCGGTTTCAATCTCAAACAACTAAAGAAGAATCTGGCGAAAATAAAGTTAAAAGCAACATGGAGAAAAAGACAAAGGTCATATGCCGAGATCCCGACGGTCGCCTTCGGCTCCCTCGGGATACGATTTTGCTGAAAAAGGAACTTTTTCAGCAAAATCTAATTACTACTGTAGACACTTGTAATTGATTTCGCCGTATGCTTCTTATTGTACTTATCCGTAACGCAGGCACGGTATGAAAACTCAGTATTCGCTTGTCCCGTATCGTCCTCATATTCAAATGACGCAGAGTTTGCCGGAACAAAAGACGTGACGGTGGTTCCATTACTGCAGGCACTATCAGGTGGCGTATCTCCGGTGATGCGACTTATTACAATCGAAGTAACTCTTGCAAAGTCAGTTGGAGGTTGGATGGTCAGTGTAATATTTCCTCCGGCATTCGAACTCGTGATTCCGGAGAAAACTTTGAGTTCCGTGTTGTATTGACTGATACAATAGATACGCAGAGTGGTGTTGCAGGTCGCCGTGACTGTGACTGAGTCATATAGCCATTTTAAGTATGAGTCTGCATTGCCAAGATTATCGCCGACATTTCCCAAATTACCCACGGTATCATTTGTCCAATTAAGACAGTTATGAGCTGGAGTCGGCTTAATTCCAGCGTTCGTACTGCCAGTCCACATAAGACTTGCTGGGTAACCTATTATGGGATCTACCGTTTCGTTAGGGAAGACTGGTTGGGCAATATCCGGCATCCCGTTCCAAAAATCCACTTCGTTCGTGGCAATCTCTGAATACTGATCGAGCGTCAAGACTTTTCCCCTAATCGAAATCCTATCTTTGGCATCGAGCGTACTGTCAGAAAGGATGGCTTTCCAATAAGCTTCTTCGGTCCCTATCAAGGTCCAACCACCAGCCGACGCATTACAGATTGAGTCCGCCCCCGCAAGCCCTCCGAGACTACCTGTCCTTGCCGTTGCTGTTATGTAAATATAATGTTTTTTCGAAGTGATGCCTTCAGCAATATCCGTGGTGTTGTTAGATGTGACGTTCCCTGCTAGATCATAGACACAAGCTCTATAACTAAAGAGGGCATCGGCAACTTCCGTATCGTCAAGAATCGACGTTCCATCCGGAAGAGCTCCTGAGGTAAACGTTCTGACTACTGTTCCAGCGGAACAATCAGATGGAGCCGTGCCTCCTGAAACTCTCCTTATATCGATGTGGTCGATATCGGGATCATCAGGTGGTGTAATTGTTAGTTTAGTTGTCGCAACTGATGTTCCCACGGCTCCCACAAAGGATGTTAATGAGGGAGGGGGTGTCATATCAATCGTGATCGAACCAGAACAATCCGATCCAGTCGATACATTTCCTGCATGATCAAAGGCCCGAACCTTGAACGAGTACTTGCTTCCATTAACACCTGTAAACTCATAGGAGGTTTGCAGAACATTCTGAATATCTGTCCCCCCACCGGCACAGCTTTCCTGAGCATACCAAGTGACGGTATAGTCTTTAACTCCGGACCCCGCACCATCGGAAGACGCTGTCCACACGAAATATACCGTCAAGTCATTGTCGGCTACCACATTAGGTCCTGCCGCGGAATCTGCGGCTGTGATGAGACCTTCCGGTTTTGTCGGGCCAGTATTATCCCAAACCAAAGTAAAGGTATCGCTTCCCGATTCTCCAGATGCCGTACTAGCAGTGAGCTTGATGACGTAGGTTCCATCGGCATCAACTGAAATAGTCGTCGACGAGGCATTGCTAGTCCCGAAGATGACACTACCAGGACCTGATACCTTCTCCCAAAGATATATGGTAGGCGTGCCTTGCACTACCGTAGCGCTCATTGTGAACGCCGCTTTCGCTGATACATCATCTCCAATTTCGATTACGATAGATGTTTCAGGATCTGTTGCTGTCGATGAATTGGTTCCGTCGGTACTTGAATCACCTGGCAGCGTGGACCCCGCCGTTATGCTCGGCGGTGAAGACTCGTTAATGCCATCTGGTGGAGGCTCAATTTCACTTCTCACAACGCTTTTATTTTCAAGCCATTGACAGCCATAGCTGGAAAAAAAACTAAGAAAAACTAAAAGTATGTAGAAACATCTGGCCATTGGACGCTACCTCCCCCCACTGTATACTTTCGGACCAGACATAAAAAACTTTAGCGCTTTTTTTTTTGCAATCTAACGTGCTGTTTTTGGTGAGATATTTACTATGCTTTTGACTCTTTTATTTGCCTTTAAGCCAATTAAAAATCGTTACTCCGCACGCTGCGAGAAACATAACGGCTAAAAGATCATATCCAAAAAGAGACCTTTCTATCTTCTGAATCGAAAAAATCACGACGATACACGTAAAGCAAAGCCAGCTTACCACCGTAGGTGCCCAAAAAAATCCATAGCTGGAGTTTCGTTTTTCTCGCTGCGCAAAAATCCCAAAAGGAGATTCAGACCGCGCAAGCTGTTTAGGCCACTCCATCGTCGCAACATTCCGCTGAAAACCGATATACCGACGCGCGACCACAGGCGCAAGTTCGATCAATTCTAAAAATTCAGGAAGAAGACTCTTGGCATCATCAAGAAGACGCCCCACGTCAAAACGCTTTTTCATAATGGTTTTAACAATACCTTCAATCTCGCTTTGAAGCTCATGGTAATCAATTTTGACAATCTGCCCGTAGACGGCAAAAACCATTGCGAGCGCCCTACCCAACATGACAAATTCATGCGGAATCGAAACCTGATACTTAATGGCTATCTCAGCCTCCTGCTGCTGCAATTCAAAAACAGAAAATGACTGATCTCCTTTTGCCTTGTGATAGTAATTTTCCATGACTTCAATGATGTCACGCCGGTAGTGCTCAATATTAGCTTCGTATGCAAAGTGGGACATCTCAATAAGCGCGTCGGCCGCTTCTTCGTGGTTTCCTATCGAAGAATAGTAGGTTGTCCTAAAAACCTGATTTTGAAGAAGCCTTGGAATCTTCCCGACTAGCCCGAAGTCAATCAAGCCAATCCTCTTATCAGGGAGAAGGATGAAGTTTCCAGGATGAATATCTGCATGAAAAAGCCCAAAAAGAAAAAGCTGTTCGAGAATGCATTTGAGGAGCTTTTTTGCAACATCAGAAGGATCATAGCCGTCGCTCACCAAGGTCTCCATGGGATCAAGACTGCGACCCAATAACTTTTCCATCACGATTATTTTTGATGTCGTGTATTGAGAATATAGCCGTGGGACATAAATATCTGGATCATCTTTGAAGTTGACTGCAAACTTCTCCGCGTGCTTAGCCTCCAAACAAAAGTCAAGCTGTTCGCGATGCGCAATTGCGAAAGATTGGCAAAGCTGAAAAAGCTGCATACGCCTCGCAATCGGGAAAACCTTTTCAAGCCGCCTCGCGAGCCACAGCATAATACTAAGGTCCGCCAAAACCACTTTATCAATACCAGGTCGTTTGATTTTGACTACGACATGCTCCCCCGTTAGCAGCGTCGCTTCATGAACTTGTGCGATCGAAGCGGCAGCGAGAGGCTCCCGATTAAACGTTGAAAAAACATCGCTAAGTTTCCCATGAATTTCCGCCTCGACAATTTCCACAACTGTCTCAAACGGAAAAGAGTCAACAGATCGCTGTAGCTTCGAAAGTTCGTCCCTATATTCTTTCGGTATGAGATCAAATCGGAGAGAAAGAATCTGACCTAGTTTGATGAAAGTGGGACCAAGTCTCTCTAGCATGCGACGAAGCTTGACGGGAAGAGGGTCCGGTCCGACCGAAATAAAAAGTCCGATCAGTTTTTCGAAAATACGTCCAATAAAAAGAGGTCTGCTTCGACCCTCCTGCAACTTGAGAAGCCCAAGCACAAGTCCTAGACCTTCGCCTTTTAAAACAGCCGACACCTCTCGCACGCGGGAAAGATTAACACCCATGGAGCTCCTCTCTAAAACAACATTCATTTCGGTATATTATAGCAAATTTCTCGCATGTGCTAAATTTGATTTTAAAACTTCCCGAATCCGGAGTAAAGTCAAGCCTCTCGATAAGGATCAGCACATGGCCAAGCTCTATTTCCGTTATGGAACCGTAGGTAGCGCAAAAACAATGAACCTTCTCGCAGTTGCGCATAATTACACGCAACAGGAGAAGCGCGTACTCTTGATAAAACCTAAAGTAGACACTCGCTTCGGGGTGGATATTATCAAATCGAGGACTGGACTCTTCAAAACAGCAGACCTACTGGTGGGCGACGATACGCAGCTAACGTTTGACATCTTTGAAGGCATCGATTGCGTGCTCGTAGATGAAGCTCAGTTCATTGCTCCTCACATTGTCGACTTCCTTCACGAACTAGCCATTAGCAAAAATGTCCCTGTCATTTGTTACGGTCTTCGAACAGATTTTAAAACAAGATTTTTTGCCGGATCTCAGAGGCTTATGGAACTTGCCGACTCGATTGAAGAGGTAAAAACGACGTGTTTTTACTGTGATAGAAAAGCCGTATTCAACATGAAACTTTTAAATGGTGTGCCCACCACGGAAGGGCCTCAAATCGACCTGGGTGCAGAAGAAAAATACTTACCCGTATGCAAGAGTTGTTACAGCACTAAAGTGAATCCGGGAGCATTGCGTCATGAGCAGTTTTTTCGCCAATCAAGGCTTTCTGATTGACACGATCGTTCACCTTTCCCCTCAAGAAGCTTTTTTAGCTATAGGGCGAGGTGCCGTTCTTGTCGATCTTCGTGATGACCAAGAAATTTCGCTTAAAAGATTCGATGTTGGCAACATTCTTTACATATCCAATGTATCGGGCGACGAACCTAAAATTTCACTTTCAAAGCTTTCGAGGAAAGCTCCTCTTATCCTTGCTGATTCCGTAGGACTTCGAAGTAAAGAAGCCGCCATTTTTCTTAAAAAGCAGGGCTACGATGTTGCTAATTTAATTGGTGGTATTGTCGAATGGCAGCGAGATGGGCTTCCGATGCAAATCGACGGATTTTTAACAGGTTCTTGCGCTTGCAGACTGCGGCCTCGTAAGACCTGAGCAACCATCTAAAAAGTTTTGCTTTCGATGTCACTCTTGCAACTTCGAAGACCAAGTGTTGCAATGTGTTGCAATCTCTGATATAAGCAGCCGCGTTGGATTACATGTGACTGTTCGATGACTGCATTTCGACAAGGCTCGTCTTTTTGCTCTCGCGACGATCCCAAAAGTAAAATTCCAGTTTATTAGCAACTTTTTGGAGTTTCAAAATTCTATGCCCAGACTTTCATTGGCGCCTCGTAGGCACAGCCGTGCTGCACCATCAACAAGAAGCCCATTACCCTCACGATCCCAAGTACAAGTACAAGACCAAGTGCAAGTACAAGTACAAGTACAAGTAGCCCAAGCAACCGATTTTTCCTCGTTAGGACTTCATCCCCAACTTCTTAAAGCGTTAACCTCTGAGGGGTACACTCATCCGACGCCAATTCAAGCTCAATCGGTACCTGTCATACTTCAGGGTCACGATTTGATTGGCTGTGCCCAAACCGGCACCGGGAAGACTGCGGCCTTCGCACTCCCAATCTTACAACGTCTGATGATGCAAGGAACGTCCGAGGGCCAAGGCAGAAAATCCCATTCACCACAAACCTTAGTCGTCACTCCAACGCGCGAACTCGCGCTGCAGATCCACGAAAGTTTTTGCGTTTACGGTCGTCATACGAACTTAAAATCCGCCGTGATCTTCGGAGGGGTTGGACAGCGCGCTCAAACTGACGCTCTAGCACGCCACCCAGAAATTCTCGTCGCAACACCAGGGAGGCTTCTAGACCTCTTAAATCAGCGTTATGTGAATCTAAAAGCGGTTTCCGTCCTCGTGATCGACGAGGCTGATCGCATGCTTGATATGGGATTTATTCTGGACGTAAAACGAATCATCAAGGCGCTCCCTGTAGAGAGGCAAACCTTGCTTTTTTCAGCAACTATGCCTACAGACATCCTTAATCTTGCCTCACACATCCTCCGCGATCCAATCAAGGTCGCAGTGGATCCGGTATCTTCCGTTCGGGCAAGTATTTCTCAAAAAGTATACTTCGTAGACAAGAAAAATAAGTGCACCTTATTGCAACATTTATTACAAGACAAAACCCTTTCTAGGGTCCTCGTTTTTACGCGGACAAAGCACATCGCGAACGAAGTCACCGATTATCTGGAAAACATTGGCGTCAGAAGCCGAGCGATTCATTCGAACAAATCTCAAAGGGCACGTCAGGAGGCTCTTGCGGGATTCAAAAAGGGCACCATTCGCGTCCTTGTCGCAAGTGATATTGCTTCACGAGGAATTGATGTCGACTCAATTTCTCATGTCATTAACTTCAATATTCCTAACGTGCCTGAAACATTCGTACATCGTGTTGGCCGCACAGCGCGTGCTGAATCGACCGGGATTGCTCTTTCCTTTTGCGCTAACGAGGAACGTTCGTATCTAGCGAATATTGAGCGTCATCTGAGATCGCGAATTCCGGTAGAAACCGATCATCCAAAGGCCGCACGAGCCAAGGCGTAATTTCCATTCAGACATAGTCCGACATAGACGGTAAACACCGAACTCAAGTCGCTCTGCAGTGAGTCAGCACGGAGCAAAAAATTCCTTAAAATAGTTAAGTGAGTCAGAGTTCCTTAAAATACTCAGCTAGTTAGTCGTTGTCGCGAAATATGAGTCAGCACGGAGAACATGAGTCAGCATGAGTCAGCACGGAGCAAAAAATTCCTCAGCACGGAGCACAAAGTGAGTCAAATGAGTCAAAAATGAGTCAGCACGGAGCAAAAAATTCCTCGAAAGTGAGTCAGCAGTGAGTCAGCAGTGAGTCAGCACGGAGCAAAAAGTTCCTTAAAATACTCAGCTAGTTAGTCGTTGTCGCGAAATATGAGTCAGCACGGAGAACATGAGTCAGTGAGTCAGCACGGAGCAAAAAATTCCTCAGCACGGAGCACGGAGTGCGTGAGTCAGCACGGAGCAATGCGAGTGAGTCAGCACGGGTTGTGTGAGTCAGCACGGAGCAAAAAGTTCCTTAAAATACTCAGCTAGTTAGTCGTTGTCGCGAAATGCGACAACGACGTGTTGCGAGGAGCGAAGCGACGTGGCAATCTCGACGTAACATATTGATATCACTAGATCCCATCGGCTGCTATCGCAGCCTCGGGACACGTCTCTGTCGCGAAAAATTCATTTCGCGACAGAGACTAGTTATAGTTAACTCGCTCAATAAGAATGAAAAAAAGAATTAACATACCCATGGCAATCCAGGAAACTCGTTCATATAGTCCATCTGCTAGATTCTAGATTTTCGGTAGGGAGGCATATCCCGGAGAAAGAGGAATAGAATAAGTCTGTTTCACGACTGTTAGTCAGAAAAAATGAGTCAAAATATTTGACTCACAACACATGCCTGTTATAACATACCAACATAATGGATTAAATTCTCAAATCAATAGATTTACAATGGGATTTACAATGAGCAAGAAAATTGCCCCAATAAAAAAGTTTGTTTATGAAGTTTTGGTGGATTCGGAAAACCTCTGCAACTTAAAATCGCAAATCGATTGGCTAGAAAAAGAGATTTCTGCTGGCCAGAGAATCGTTATTTATGGCCGACGCAATACCGGAAAAACCTCGTTACTGAGGAACGTTATTATTCCTTCTTTTCGAAAAAATAATAAGAATGCTGTCATTCTGTTCGCTGACTTGATGGGCGTTCAAGAGTATAAGGATATTCTACAAAGGATTCGCATTGCTTTTGAGGAAGCCGTATCTCAAACCTATCCAACTCAGACTTATGTAAAGTCCCTGGCAAAAACTTTTGGTAAGCTCCGCCCAACATTAACCGCTAACCCGACTACCGGAGAAATAAGAATCTCCCTAGGCGTTTCAAGCGATTCAAACGAAGTTGACTTGGAAGTTATTATGAAGGAACTGTCGAACTTACATAACAAAGGACGTTGCCTATTTGTCTTAGATGAATTTCAAGATATTACAGAAGTAAAGTCCTCTCAAGCTAGACTAAGAAATGCACTTCAACAGCTCCCATCAGATTTACCTGTGGTTGTTTTAGGATCAAAAAAACATCTTTTGTCCCGCATTTTTGCATTTCCGAAAGCCCCTTTGGCTTCATGGGGAAAGGACCTTGAAATTCCGACGTTGGAAGATCTTGAATATCAGGAAACATACTTGAGCTATGTTAATGAACGCTTTTCCTATCGAGATCTTTACCTTGAAAAGAAGGACTTATCGTTTCTTTTGAATCTTGCGCAAAACATCCCCGAGTGTGCCAATATCATTTGCGACACCATCTTTCGGGTGAGAAGGGAATCCGGGAGAATAACAGAGAAGGACATCAGAGATGCGTTTGTTGACTCGATCGAAGTTCGACGGGGTCGTTTTGAAGAACGTTTAAAACTTTATCGAGAAACAGAAAGAACATTATTGGTCGCAATTGCTAAACACGAGCCTGTGAGTATGCCAAAAGGGAAAGGCTTCTTAAGTTATGTTCCGAGTTTATCTCCGTCTACTGTTTTTAATTTAATTCATCAACTAGACAATGAAGCTGAGATCTATCTTACTAAACAAGGTTACATGATAGCAGACCCTTTCTTGGCTGAGTACTTGCGACGATATCGGTAAATATAATAACGAAAGAGAAACGAAAATATTATGAATGGTTATATTGGCATATCACTGCTCATCACGACAGAATTATTTATTACTGTAGAAGTATTTGCTTCACCTCTCGAAGAGTTTGCTCAAAAGGTTGCTCAAAAGCCAAAAGCAATCGCTATCACTGACGTTAACGTTATCACAATGGCTCATGAAGAAGTCTTGCAAGGACAAACTGTTGTCGTGAGAGATGGTCTTATTGAATTGGTCGGAGATAAAGATCACGGAACCATTCCACAAGACGCAACCATCATTGATGGACACGAAAAATACCTGATGCCGGGTCTTGCTGACATGCATGTTCATCTCATGCAAGAAAATGATCTTTTGCCGTACTTAGCGAATGGAGTCACGACAGTTCAGAATATGTGGGGGTTTCAGGGATTCTGGAAGTGGAAGGGCGTTGATCACTTGCTTCTTCGGGAAAAAGTCGCGCGGGGAAAAGTCCTGGGACCGAGGGTTATAACCGCAGGTCCGGTCACAGATGGCATCTCTGCTGTATGGCCTGGAAGCCGTAACATTGCTGATCCCGAGGAGGCGCGTGCCGCTGTTTTTTCTGACAAAGCTGCTGGTTACGACTTTTTCAAAGTCTATTCTCGTTTATCTCCCGACGTTTTCAAGATGATCGTCAAGACAGCCAAGGAAACAGGAATGGATGTTAAAGGCCACGTTCCCGATTCCACCCTGCCTCTCGAAAATGCCTTACGAAGCGGTATGTTTTCGATCGAGCATCTGACAGGCTATATTGATGTTCTCGGTGTAAAATATGTATTTCCCCCTGAGAAGCTCAGCGAGTATGCCCGCCTTACACGGGAATCTCATGTCTGGAATTGCCCAACGATCACAACTATGGTCACTTTTTTTTGCATGGAAAAAGATTTTATCCGGAGCTTTGAACACCGCGGTATGGGTCATAGAACTTGGTTTGAGCAGGTTTTTTTGCGAATAGCTGGACAGGCATTTAGAAAAGTCAAACTTGAGAAAAACGATTGTACTTACCACAAACGCATGACGAATCTCATGTATCAAGCAGTCAAAGCATTGCATGACGAAGGGGCGGGACTTCTTCTTGGCACTGATTCGCCTTTTCCTGGAACCTCTGCCGGATTTTCCATTCATGATGAACTGACCCATCTTGTTGCTGCGGGTCTCACCCCATACGAAGCTTTAAAAACAGGAACCATTAATGCAGCAGAATCGTTGCGAGAAACCGATCGATGGGGAACGCTTTCAGTAGGAAAGACGGCTGATCTTGTGCTTCTTTCAGATAATCCATTACGAGACATTCAAAACACCCGGAAGATCGAGGGTGTCGTTTTGCGTGGAAAATGGATCACCAAGGGTGAGCTGGACACCTGGATGCAAGTGATCGGCGCAGGAGAAGGGGCTCGGGGACTTTCTCTTGATTGGATCATGACGTTGCTATTTTTCGTATTTGCCATGCCGATTCTTTTTCTTATGAAAGTTTTTGATATGCTTATTCATGTGAGGCGTGGCTTTTTCTCGAAATGGAATTGGGTTTGGTTTTGGCTTTTGCCCATATACAGTGTCGCAACGAAACATCGAGCCAAAAAATATGAGAAGGTGGAGCAGTTTTGGCGGCTCGGAAAAGAGTTGACCCTCTTCACTGTGATTACAATCGTCGGATATGCAGCTTTCTATGTTTTGGCTAAACAAGTAAGTATAAGCGCTATCAGCCTCTCTTATCTTGCAATCGTTCCTTTGATGTGTCTCACAAAGGCTGGTGATTCGCTATTTCAAATATTGACGTTGGCGACGACCCGGTATCATCTTCCGGCTATCCACGATGCGCCATGGTGTTCGAAAAGTCTTTCCGATTTTTGGGGAAGACGATGGAACACATGGATGAGCGATTGGTTTCGAGAGGTTGTGAACATTCTCCCAAAATGGAGTCGTGGGTTGGGTGTTTTAGGGATTTTTGTTTTTTCAGGGTTTATTCATGAAATCATGATCAACCTGCCGCTTTGGCTCATGACCGGCGCAAAAGTCATGGGAACGATGCTTATGTTCTTCGGAATTCAAGGTGTCGCTACCGTTATTGATCGCAAATATATTGCACCGCTTGGTTTTCAAAGACTCCGACGCTGCTTTCTTTGGCTTTCAATTTTGATTCCTCTGCCGCTTTTTCTTAATGAGGCGGCGCTTAGAATTCTGCATTTGTGGCCTTTGTGATTCTGAGTTTAGGCGTTATTCCTTTGAGTCAGGATCTTCATATTTGACATTCGAATCGAACAACTGCTTGATGATTTCAAACTCCTTTTCTTTGCCGTATTGAATCCCGGTCGTTGTTGGCGCGAATGCAGTCAATTTATCTCCAAGGAGTGCGGCAGCCGATGGTGATCAATACCGATCAATACCACGGAGCAAAAGTTCCTTAAAATACTCAGCTAGTTAACTCGCTCAATGAGAATGAAAAAAAGAATTAACATGCCCATAGCAATCCAGGAAACTCGTTCATATACTCCATCTGCCAGATTTTCGTTAGGGGGTATGATACGAGTATTCCAAGAAGTTACATAGTTTCTGATAATTCCTTGATACACGTCACCTTTCGCTGCCTAAATCGGGAGTTTTTGTTTAGGAGAGAGGTGATAAAAAAATACATCATCACGACATGGACTAAATATGCAAAAAGACA
>CAILAO010000441.1 GCA_903832105.1 uncultured Pseudomonadota bacterium
ATAAGTTAAAAGAACGTGACGAGACGCGCCGTCAGCCGTATAATCCTCGGAACCAAAAACGACTGTCGAATAAAGGTTTCCTACGGCTTCCTGGAGAGATTGGTGCTCTTTTACTAACTCTTCTGGAAATTTGGCTCTCAAATCTTTCGTGGCACTGCGAATTTTTTCTTTTAACTCACTAATCTCTCCCCTCGAATCTGCCTCAAATCTTTTAAAAAGATCTTCCTTCTTCTCTTCTTCATCTCGTGCTTGTTGCCACTTTTGGTTCTTTAATAAAGCAGGATGAGGATTGGATAGCTGCTGCATCGTAATATGCGCCAACTCATGAACCAAAACAGCCGCTATTTCAGCATCGTTTTCTGCCTTTGAAATATATCCCGCGTGAAACAAGACTCTGCGTTCCTTGGCATCAGCGAATGCGTTAATGACATCATCTTTTTCCATGGAAACACAGAATTTTTCTGGGCTATAAATATCCCTAAAGGTCTCGGGATTGGCGTTCATGATAAATTCCGCCACCTCTTGGATATACTGGTTTTGGATTTCGTCCGGCTTTATACGAACACAGTCGGTAAGCTCTTTTACTGGTTCCCTTCTGGTGAAGGCAAAATCGTGCTTTACCTGACTAGATGAGTTTACGGTACGACAGGATAGCATCGTAAGTAACACTAAGTTCATAGCGATGAAAAGTCTTAAACCTGACAAGCTTCTAGTAAACTCCATATTTCATCAATGCTCTACCTTCGATCGTGCATCTTTTTCTCCCTAAAGACAAGTCTACCTATAGGTTAGTAATCCGGGGCTTCCTCTACCAAGCGAACGTTCTGGCTAAAAGACCATTTTTTTGGTACCATTTTAAAGAAAAATGAGGACCCCTTCTAATGAGATTCCTATTTGTTATCTGTTTTATTTTTCTGGATATTTCAGCCTGTAAGCTTTTTCGATTGGGCGGTTCAGATAAAGACCAAATGCTTGATGGCGAAACTCTTCCAGATATGCCCGCCACCGAGACAGACGAACTTACGGCTGTTCCCTCCTCGCTCTGGTCACCCTTTCAAAGAAAGTCGAATGCCGGATACTATTTTTTAACCAGTGAATACATGCTTTTAGGCGGAAATCCCAAAAAGGCCGTGCCTCTACTTGAAGCTGCCTATGCATTAGACCCCAACCCATTCCTTGGCGGTAGACTCGTAGCAGCTAAGGCTGCCTCCGGGGGCGAAGGGGAGGCCCTCCTCGACATCAGGAAAATGGTTCTCCTTTATCCAAAATCTGCCAATCTCAGATTTTTGTTTGGCCAATTACTCCTTAATCTTTCCGATTCTCAGGAGGACGCGGAGAAGCAACTTGAGAAATCTATAGAGCTCGACCCGACACTTGAGGCTGGATATCTCGTTTTAATTGATCTTCATCAACGAGATAAAAAGTTCGACAAGGCTATAGTTATCTCAAAAGACCTTGTCAAGGCGTTACCGAAATCCATTGCAGGGTGGACAATTCTTAGTCGCCTTTATTTAGTAACGCGCGACAAAAAGAAAGCTCTAGAACCTGCTCGCCGAGCCTATCAAATGCAAAGCAGCAATCCCGAACTAGTTCTCGTTTATGCTTTGACTCTTGAATTAAATGGAAAGTCAAAAGAAGCGGTCCATCTCTACGAACAGCTTTATCGTCTTGACCCCAGCAACGAAGAACTGATCGGTAGAATGGTCGCGCTTTATCGGGATCTTGGAGATTTAAAAGACGCGCTTAATCTTTTGGATGAACTTAATAATTCATCCAAGACGACAAAAATCGGCGTGGAAATGCAGCGCGCCTTCATACTTTGGGAGTTAAAACGTTTCAAGGAAGCATCCTCTATCCTTGATCGATTGGCGACCGAATATCCCGACTCAGATCGCCTTCATTACATGTCTGCCTTAGGACAAGAAAAACTTGAACAATATGAAAAGGCCCTTGAAATTTATAAAAATATTCCCGAAAACTCTCAGTTTAAGATCCACGCCCAGGTGCGATCAGCCGGAATTTTACAGCATTTAAAAAGATATAATGATGCGACCGCAATTATCGAAACGCTTTTAGAAGACAACAGCCAGAATGCCGATTTATACGTCATGGCTGCCAGTGTGTACTCTGATCAAGAAAAGTATGCCAATTCAATTGAGATCGTAACCGTTGCGCTATCAAAGTTCCCGGATCAACGCCCTAGATTTCTGTTTCTCAAAGGTGTTTACCAGGAGAAAGCCCAAGATCGCGACGGTTGCATTAAAACTATTCAGGAAGTTATAAAAATCGCACCAAATAACCCCGATGCCCTGAACTATCTTGGATATTTGTATGCTGAAGCCGCCGAAAATCTCGAAGAAGCCGAAAGTTTAATTAAAAGAGCGTTAAAACTAAGGCCGGATAATGGATTTTACTTAGATTCTCTTGCTTGGGTTTATTATCAGCGAAAAGAGTATTTAAAGGCCCTACCCCTTCTCGAACAAGCTCTTAAAAGAGAACCTGAAGAGGGAGTTGTTATGGAGCATTTAGGCGATGTTCATAAGGCTTTAGGTCATGATGATAAAGTTCGCAAGCTGTATGAAGCTGCGCTAAAGTGCAAACTTGAAAAACGTGATCGCGTGCGTATCGAAGAAAAGACGAAAAAGTTAAAATGACATCCCTAACTTCTTTTCTGAGAATAATTGCTGGCATGAAATTTCATGCACCGAGCTCGTGTTTTCTTCTCGTCTTTTTGTTGTCCTTTGCCTGCCAAACGCCAAAACAAGAACCAATCGTGATGCCAAGTCAAATCGAACAGCTTTTCACGTCCTGTTTCCCCGGTGAGGGGACCGCCTATCTAGATCTGTGGCGATCAGATGGCGAGACAAGTGAAAATCAAATGACGATCTCTTTAAATCACGTAACGTCTGATCTCGATTGGGTTTCAGAAAACGGCCGCAATCTCACCATTGAGCTAACAAACCCTCTGGGTCAGACTCTGCTCACGCTTGGACTTCGTGACGTCGGTGGAAAACTAGCGTTTATAGTAGAGGGATCTCTAAAAAAAAATTTCGACGAGTCTGGAATAGCTCCCACCGTTTCTGAGGATGGATTCATCAGCGTTGGTCGCTATATCTTGCCAATTAGATACAACGAAATTCCCTGTCTTTTAAAACACGTAATTCCGCAAAGTTGGAGAGGCGGAGTTACTTCTTTTGGACATTTTGATGGCTTGGAAACTGCATTTTCAATGACGATTGAGCATGAGGATCGGCGGATAAAGACCAATGTCTCGATTTTTTCTCAAAGTCCATTAGACATCGAAACATGTTCTCTTATTGAGTGGTCTAGCTTATGGAAGCGGACCACTCAGCCGCAAATTAAGTGGTGTCAGCAGATCGGTAAAAAAAATAAGGGGCGAATTTTCGATCTGGGCGGATACACATTAGAATGGACAAAACTTAATGAGTAAAGATATTGAAAATTATGATTTACTGAAGATCCTACATAGAGCAAAGTATCTATCATCGTCAAACGTTCAAATTCTTGAGCAATATCTTAGGCGTTGGTCCATGTCGGCTTATCAAGCCATTCTTAAAACCCAACTATTGACGGAATCGGATCTAGCGGACGCACTCGCTTCTTCTCTTGAACTCGAACGGATTCGACTTATTTGCAACATGAATATTTTACCTGCCACCCTGAGTATTTTGACGTTTCGTGAAGCAAGAATGTGGGAGTGTATTGCTTTAGAGAGAAGAAATCTTGAAGATAAGTCTTTTTTGAAACTGGTTGTGACAGATCCAACGAAAATTCGTTTTTTTTCGATCTTACGCGAACGAACGGGGTGTGACATTTTGTGTGCCGTTGGTGAGCGTTCCGATATATTGCGCGCCATCAACGAGTTTTATTCTATTGAAGATCAATTGCCCAGCCTTCACTCTTCGAACCCATTTATCGAGTGAAGTTGAGGTCATTATGAACAACCCCATCTTAGAAGTAAAAAACCTCGCAATTACCTTTAAGTCTAATTCTCGCTTAATTCGCGCTGTTGATCATATTTCTTTTTCAATCGGGGCTGGCGAAGTCTTAGGTGTCGTCGGTGAGTCAGGCTCAGGAAAGACCGTCACTGCATTGGCCATTCTGGGGCTCGTTAGAACCTCACTAAGTGGATCAATTGAGGGCAAGGCTTACTTTAAGGGAAAAGATCTTTTGTCTCTCAGCGAGAAAGAATTTCGAGCGGTTCGCGGACGTCAGATCTCGATGGTATTTCAAGATCCAATGACCAGCCTAAATCCCATAGAAACCGTGGGGAATCAGATTGTTAAAACAATCAGACAGCATCAGGTCCTGTCTTTAAAGCTGGCCAAAAAAAAAGCTACTGAAATGCTAAGACTCGTTGAAATGTCCAATTCAGAAGAAATTTTTTCTTCTTTTCCATTCCAACTTTCCGGAGGTATGCGGCAACGCGCTATGATTGCCATGGCTTTGTCGTGTCAGCCGACTCTTTTGATCGCCGACGAACCAACGACTGCATTAGATGCAACGATTCAAGCGCAAGTTATGAAGATGTTACTTCAAATCAAGCAGGAGCAGGGATTTTCCATTCTTTTAATTACTCATGATTTTGGCCTCGTGGCGGAAACATGCGAAAAAGTTATTGTTCTTTTTGCAGGCAAAATCATGGAGCATGGACCCGCGACAAATCTTATCCATTCACCGAGACACCCCTATACTCAACTCCTTATTCAGGCTTCGTTATGCGAAACGTCCCAGGCATATAGTTGCAATATGGTTGAATTTGGGAGGGACCTCGAAGTGACAGCTAAGTGTTGCTTTGAAGCACGGTGTCCTTATGCTTTTAAAAAATGTAGGGAGTCAGCTCCCCCGATGGTAGCGATCGACCAGTCTCATAAAGCCGCTTGTTGGCTTTTGGAGCGATGAAAAAGGAACGTCATGACAGCGCACGATCATACACCCGTTCTTGAAATTCGCAATCTTCGGAAAAGCTTTCCTATAAAGGCTTCGCTTTGGAACTGTCATCGAAAGACATTCGATGCAGTTCGTTCAGTCAGTTTGAAAATTGACTCAGGAAAAACCCTGGGGTTAGTTGGCGAATCAGGGTGTGGGAAAACGACACTGGGCCAATCTATTGCCGGTATTTATTCCATAGATGAGGGACAAATAGCGTTTAAGGGTCAACTACTAAAAAGTTTTAACAACTTTTTTCAAAAGGAAACACGTCGAAAAATCCAAATGATTTTTCAAAATCCATACGCCTCTCTTCATCCGAAAATGACGATTCTTGAAATTTTGGCCGAGCCATTTCTTATCCATAGAAGAGTACTCAATAGCTATGAGAAAAAATCGGTGCCGTTTATGGCTGCCGAACTTTTAAATGCTGTTGGTTTGAACTCTTCCGATCTAAGTAAACATCCTGATGAATTCTCTGGGGGTCAAAAACAGCGCATTTCTATTGCTCGAGCCATCGCCTTAAAGCCAGATCTTATCATCGCCGATGAGCCGACCAGCGCCCTTGATACATACACCAGACTTCAGATATGTAATCTTCTAACTCAGCTAAAGAAGAAATTTAACATGTCATATCTTCTTATCGCACACGATCTGAACGTCATACGATCTATGAGTGAGCATGTTGCAGTCATGTACCTTGGGACTATCGTTGAAAAAGGTCCTGCTGATGCTATCTTAAACACACCCGCACATCCGTATACCCGGGCTTTGGTTGCATCCTCTCCATCAATCCAAAGAAATCCGAACTATTTGAAAATCGTTTTGACGGGAGACGTCCCAAATCCGGCTAATCCCCCTTTCGGGTGCCATTTTCACCCACGATGTCCTTTTGCTGAAACTCGCTGTAAAAACGAGGCCCCTGCTTACAGAAAGATAGGAAATTTGGTTGACGAGCGAGGTGTTTCTTGCCATTTTGCCTGAGGACGTCAGAGGTATTACCAAAATCATGAACAAACTTATCGAAAAAAAAATACTCGTAGCTCTGACCGGTGGAGGTACCGCTGGCCATGTTATTCCACATCTTGCTCTTTTGCCGGAATTTAGAAAGAAAGGCTGGGATGTCACCTATATTGGTTCTAATAGTATCGAAAAAGAACTTGCCATAAATGCAGGATTGGATTTTTACGAGATATCGGCAGGGAAGCTTCGCCGGTATATTTCTTTTAGAAATTTTTTCGACCTTTTTAAGGTCCTCTTAGGCTTTTTTCAATCTTTGATGTTTTTGTTGAAAAAACGCCCCGATATCCTATTTTCCAAAGGCGGGTTTGTAAGCGTCCCTGTTGCTTTAGCGGCATGGATTCTAAAAATTCCGGTGATATCCCATGAGTCTGATATAACCCCTGGCCTTGCCAATAAAGTCATCGCACTTTTTGCTACAAAGATCCTTTGCTCTTTTCCCGAAACAACTCGTTATTTAAGAAATAAAAATTCTTTTTATGTTGGTTCCGTTGTTCGCCAAGAGCTATTTGACGGCACAAAGGACGTCGCGCTCTCACTTTGCGGTTTTTCAAAAGAAGATCATCCGTCAGTGATTCTCGTTATCGGAGGAAGTTCTGGGGCGTTGCGGATAAACGATGCCCTGCTCACGACATTACCAGATCTTGTGAAACGTTTTCGCGTCATCCATATCACCGGAAAGGGTAAGGGCATTGACTTTGCACATCCCAGATATAAGGCCTTTGATTATGTGAGAGATGAGCTTAAGGATCTATTTGCTTTGGCAGATTTTATTGTCGCGCGCTCAGGGTCTAACTCCATTTTCGAATTTTTGGCTTTAAGAAAACCGATGCTTTTGATCCCTTTAGAAATCGGAAGCCGCGGAGATCAGGTGTTAAATGCGCTCTCTTTCTCCGAAAAGGGTTGGGCTCACATTCTTCGCGAAACCGCGTTAACCAAAGACTCTTTGCTCAGAGAAATAAATCACCTCGTAGAAAATGCTGCCTCCATCCGCACTCAGCAGCAAAAGTTTACTGTAGAAGATGTCTGTACAAAAATTTTTGCTCATATTGAAGAAGTTTTAAAAGTTTGATTTTTTGCTCGCAATTTTTGTAAACGCTGGGTGTCCTCTCTTTAATTTTTAGAAAAAGTAAGGGAAGATCGCTTTAATGTCGGGCGATTAAACCAAAACATTCGACATTTATGCGGGCGCCCTCAGTCCCTTCCAATCTCCACTAATCGTGTCGTTTCGTTGATTGAACACGAGATTCAGGAGACAATGGATATTAAGAAAAACTGCGAATTTTAATAATAAAATTAGGAGATTTTACTGCATGTTATTTTTTCGAAAAACCATGCCCTCTATCCTGAGATTCTTTTTTGTGCTGAGCATATTCATACTGGATTTTTCATCGTGTAAACCCGCGCCCTCGCCGCAAAGCGAAACGCGTGATTACTCACACCAAGCCGCCAATATTGATGAGGGAAAAGACCTGAAGTACACTCTTTTCCTTGATGAACCAATGGTCGCCATCAAGGACATCCGTTCACTGACTTGTTGGGACTACCAAATAAAGTCGCGAATTCCGGTTTTAAAACTGAGCGAGGCATTGAAAAGCGGAGTGTTCCCTTTAATAGCTTCCCTTCATGGAGATCTTCGCAACGCCATTGCAGATATTGATATGTTGATTATTAATGTCACTGTAGCGTTTAGAGACTCGCTTATGAAAGCAGTGACCGCTATTAATCCAGAGCTACCAAGTGACGAAAATCATTTTATAATTTCATATTTACCTTGGAGATATGAAAACGCGATTTATCCATCTACAACCAACACAATCTCTTTCACGGGGTACAACGTAGGTGGCGATATTTTGGGACGACCTGTCGACTTCAGAGAACGGGTTATGGACAATCTCTATGCGGCAATTTACGAAAAATATAAAGATACTTCGCTTCCCTACTACTTGATCGGTATAGTAGCTGATTTAAATCTTCAGAAAAACAATAGCAGCGTAACTGTCGATGTAATGATGGGCTTAACACCGGGCGAGAAACCGTTAGAACCTGCCGCTGACAACGACAAAGTGACTCTGTCCGAAGTTGTGGTCCCAGAGGTCGATGACTCAAAATATGCACCAACTATGCTCGTGAGCCTATCTCAACGGTTAGTGGCAGAGAGCGATGTTCCAACTGCAAAAATTAAATTCGGACCCTTCGGGGGATGGCGTGAGGACGGCCGAGGATTCCAAGTGCTTGAAGACGGAAAAGATACTGTTTTTCGTTGCGGAAATCGTCACAAGTCCGCGATCTATCTTAAAGGATCGCTTAAGGAAGGAGCGGTATCTGGCATTGCAAAATATTTCGTTAAAGGACAACCTGTCGACTTGAGAATCTACGATGTTGATTTAGACCTCCAAAAAAAGAGTATACAGTCAATTAACCTGTTTGCCTCGGCTGGATTTCAGTTCGGCTCCACACGAAAAACCTTTGGCTGCTTTAACAACGTAGAGATAGATGATCAATTTCAAGCTGAAGCAAATAAAGTGATTGTCGAGAAATTTGGTGAACTGCAGTCCAAATTAACGCTGGATAAACTCTTTAACGCACTTCTCGCAAAATCGAATTCCGAACCGCAATAAGGACGGGGGCATCATGAAAACACTTTATAATGTTGAGAACAAATGGGTATTAACGATCGGGCTACTAAGCTGTTTTGCGATTGTATGCTTTTCTTGTAAACAGCCCGCACCGAGGACTGATACAGCATCAACGTCAGCCACATCATCTTCTGCTACCGAAGACACAGAATTAACAGATCGTCTCAATTTCAAACACTTTATAGGAAGCGAATTTGGTGCAATTCATTTCAAGTTTTTGTCTCCCGATGCTCAGTTCATGATTAGCCGGTATCTTTCGCATAGCAGTATGCTTCAATATACAAAGGCTTTTCAAAAAGCGTTGGCCTCCTACGTACGAAGCCCAAAGGTTTTAAATGGTCTCGCTTATCTTAATTTTAAGCCTGATGAAAAGTATTCAAAAGGAGACATTCAAAAGCTTCTCACTCTTTATTACCTAGAAAAGCGACTTGCCGCGGCCGAAGCCGTCGATGATCCGCGATACTCTCCCTATGCGAGTATGTTGCAGGGTTGGCTGAGAGATCTTGGTTCACTGCCGGATTATTTAAAGAAACTTGAAGGAATGTCGAGTTGTGCTATGGGGCTCTCGGGCACCCCTGATTCAAAAATCGGACCGTTCGCAATGTGTGTAGCTGATGGACTCCCTCAAGTTGCATCAGGCAAAAACGGTGGTAAAGTCTCGTTTTCTTCGATTGATATTTCAAGCGAGTTACCTGGACACCCGGGAGTTGTCATTTCAAGAACAGGCTTTATCCACGGAAACAAGGTAACTCTCCTAAACCAAGTCAGAGGTAGCTGGGACTCCGAAAATGTGAAAACTCTCGAAACCTACCATAATGGGCCCGTCAAAGCTTTTGTAGATAAATGGGGGGATATGTCCGATCAAGACATGTTCGAAGGAATGTTAAAAATCGTGCAAGGAGCTGCGCCAGGAACGAACCCTGTCCTAGAGGTTTTTGGTAAAGATGACAGTTTTGACGTTGATAAAAGCATCATATGGAAGACATACAGTGACCCCAACGATCCCAGTTCGTCTGAAAAAAATCAGATTTTTCCAAACATCATAAAAACGATTAGACAAGCTCAAAGCACGATTTTCATGGATATGTTTTTTCTCGGTGGATCGATGGGTGTCGCTTTCGTGAACGAAATTGTGAGACTGCTTGAGCAAAAGCAAGGCCTTAAATTTTTCTTTCTTCATGATGACGTGAATCATTTCGGCTACCGGAAAGAGATGGCACCGATCTTCGCCTTCTTGAGAGCTTATATGGTTGTGCATCCAGACAGAATGTTAGTGCTGCCAACATACTTTTACAAGAATGCGTCAGGATTTCCTTCTTTTCTGAGCAATCTAGTAGATGACCAGAAACTGAAAAGACTCGGATTTCACAATAAATTAGCACTATATCTCAAGGCGAAAGCGGATCATAGCAAGGTTCTCGTCATCGATGGCGATACTCCGGAAAAGCATCCGATTGCACTAGTTGGATCAAAGAATCTTACGGATTTATCCGGCGCCTTTTGTAATGACGAAGTGATGCTTATTGAGGGTCCTGCAGCAACAGTCATTCTTGATAATTACTGGCGCGATTTATACATCGCCCTAAAATACGAATGGATCAAGGGACCTTCTTTTATGGGACGCTACCTTGATCAGATCTATGAAAAGAGCTGGGCAAAGCAGTATGGCACTTCTACAGAAGTCAGTAAGAAAATTCAGTTTTTGATCGCTCCCATTGATGTACTCAAAAGATATAAGAGAAAGGGAGGTGACTTCACAACTCGAATGGAAGTTGTTAAAGCTGCAAGTGTCGGTAATGACACCATCAGAGTCGCAGAAAATAGCATCGGCAGTTTCATCACGAGCTGCATTTATGATAATATTCACGCCATCATGCACGCCAAAAAGCAAATCTTGGTCAACGATCAACTTCTTTTTTCACCTCGAATTGTTGATGCCCTGATTAAGAAAGCTAAAGAAGGGATCGAGGTTAAGGCAATACTCGAAAGTTTTGCACATGAAGGAACCGCTCCAGGAATGCCTAACGTGCTTTACCTGCAAGATATGCAGAAGGCTGGCGTCCAAGTGAAGTGGAAGAAGCATGGACCTACGGAAGTTTTTATTCCAGAACATCACGGCAAAACTATTTCAGTCGACGGATTCTCTGCTAATGGCGAGAAAATTAGTTCGATAGCATCAGCGCTTATCGTCGGATCTGCTAATAAAGACATCATGACGATGCTGGGAGGATTCAGGGAAACTCAGGTCGAGGTATTCAACGCGGAGGCTCAAAAGCAGCATGACACGCTATTTTGGAGACGCTGGAATGATCGAGAGAAAGGATCAGAGGAGGCATCGTTGGAAATTCTTCAGCGCTCAAAATTTGCTGAGCAGATTACTCAAGAAGGGATGACTATTCCGGGAATGCTGAGTTTTTCCCGCAATTTTCTTGATATGGCATATTCTCTAACGACGATTGAAGTAGACGAGCAGGGCGAATAAAAAGTTTTACTCTATTCTAAAGTGCCAAAAAATGCCCTGTCGATTTCAGCCAATTCAGGCGTGAATGTTTTGATTTCTATCCCTTGATCACGCCTCACCGTTACCACTGTGATGGTATAAAGACCCGCCATAAGTTTTACCGAATCGGCCGCGTGAATAGGTAGCGCGAAAACTGCTCTTCCACCCGAGGGGCCCGCGACGAGATATGGAATGCCGTTTTTTAAAAATCTCTCATAAATGTGCTCATGCCCACTGAGCACCAGGGAGACATGATAGCGCTCAAAAAGTGGGGTCCAGTGCTTTTTGATATAATCCGGGTTTTGCGGTCTAAGAACAACGCCTATGCCAGAAGAAAACGGAGCGTGATGAAAAGCAGCGATAACCATTTTTTTCTGTTGAGAAAGCTGGGAAAGAGTCTCTTCAAGCCAGCGAGTCTGAATGGCATTTTCCTCGTCACTTTTTGTTTCAAGATTGCTATCAAGAACAACAAGAGCTGCAAATCCAAAATCAAATAAGTCAAAATATCCTGTTTTTGTCTCTGGTTTTCCGAAAACTTGTCGAAAAAAAGCGAGCCCAGGATCTTTTTTGTATTCGTGATTACCCAAAATCGGAAGAATAGGAAGAGACCGACTAAATAGTTGTGAGGTTATATTTCTGTAAAGTTTCCAGTTCTCTTCGGTGCTCTCTTGAACATAATCGCCACCGTGAAGGACAAATCGAATATTCGGGAGCTTTTGCCGCAGCAAAGATAATGCCACGAGGGTTTTAAGGTATCTATCTGGGTGCAGCTGAGAATCAGAAATAAAGGCAAATTGAAACTCTTGATCATCTTCAGATTGGCCATCATGGCATAAATGAGAAAGCTCAATGAACTCGTTTTCTCCCGTTAGAGAAACCGCCTTATAACCACTACTCCGACAAAGTGTCGCTTGAGAAAAAGAGTAACTAGCTACGTTGTCATACGATTGAAGATCAAAGTGATGGCCATCTTCAAAAATTTCTAACCTAGATACGTTTTCCCAACTCGTGAGACTCCGAAGAAGCACTCCTTGCGGCACCTGAATTAATTCAGCGCCATGCGCCGAATAGAAGGAGTCTAAACTCAAAGCCGTAAATGTCACTAGCAAGGCAAACAGAATTTTTTTCACAATATTCCCCCTGGATTCTTGCTGCTAATTTACTAAAGCTTACACAGCTTTTCACCATCTTCTTTCAAAACAACACGATACGAGGGCGAATAAGAATTTTTGTAAGCTTTTGAATGACTTACCTGGGGTATCGTAAGCTTTTGCGCCATTTCGAAGATGTAGGTATCTTCCTCTCCCTTTGCACCAAGTTTAATTTTTCCAGTTGTTATCGCCCTTTCCAAAATACTAATCACTTCTCTAAAACGGGATTCTGAACCGGCCTTTTTAAAAGATGCGTGAAAAAACTCCTCTACAAGTCGCTCCTCGGAGCATTTATTTTTGATGTAGGGCCTAAGGTTAATTCGAACATATGAAGACCCAGGGGAAAGTTCTTCCAGAATTGACTCGCCCGAACGATTTATCTCCTCCGACGTCAATTGCTTGATTTCAGCTTGTAAACGTTCCTTTGCAACCTCTTGACTTGGAATAGCGTGCCCAGGCCCAAATTCAGCCTGATAAAGAAGTTTATAAATATCTTGCAAAGAGGTCTTTGGACGCTCTTGAATTATTTTTTGGAAAAAAACTTCAAACGCCTCGTTACTTGGCATTTGCCCCTCAGAAGAATCGCTTTTTACGAAGGTTGTAAAATCTCCAGCATTTGCATTGGACACTTCCTGGCCTGTGCAGGACGTCATGAACATCAGGCACGAAGCCACTAATAATGCCGGAAAAAGTCTGACAAAAAAAAGAATATCTCCCCCCTTGCCTCGCGATTTTTTACTATTTGCTCTGTTTAATGAACATGTTACTTTATACTGGATTGGTTTCGCAAGAAAAAACCTTAAAAACCAAGAAAATCATTGGAGCTGGGCGAAAACTGGGTGGAACGGATTATTGAAATGAAGAATCTTACGCCACAAGAACTCGCAAAAGAGAATGGTCAGAGTGGTCAAAAGACCTACCCTCAACAGAATAGGCTGCGTTTTTATGTTTGATCGCAAGATTCGTGGCTGCACTCCCATCTCTAGCAACAGGCTACTTCACTTGGTAGATCAATTATCAAGCAGCTGCTTCATCACCCATTCAAAAAAAACGGTTCCTCTCCTGGGCTTTGGTTATCCTATCCCTCATCAGCATTGTCTGGAGACAAACGGTTGTCACAGAACCACTCACGCTTAGCGATGAGAAGACTATTTTTTATTTTCTTGTTATAGTGACAGCATCACTCTTAACCATTCTCCTGGGATTAATCGGAGGACAGTTAACTTTTCCTTATGAGGTCCCTCGAAAAAAATGAAATGCTAAGTCTAAAACTCAAGCATAAACGTTTCTGAATACAAATGGAGTATTCATCTTGGAGTGTTCATGTCAAATTCGGAAATAATTAAGAAAATTGAGTGGCAACAGTTTCATCGTTTGATGATCTTCATGGCACTCGTGTTTTTTACTCTTTTGGTTCTCGGATACTTTTATTATTCGATTATCGGTCCCATCTTTTTTAGTGTTTTTCTAACTTATCTCCTTCTTCCCTTGGTACGTTTGATTCGCCGCATCCGTGTTGGAGCTTCTATTGCAGCTTTAAGTATCATTGCGGTTTTTCTAGGTCTTGTCGTGCTTGCTTCAGCGTACCTGTTACCCACTGTTTATAAACAGGCATTAATTCTACTTCAGCTCCTTCCGACTGCATCCGAATCTCTCTTTATCGATCTTTTCAAGTTTTTCAAAAGTTCAGTATTAGATCTGGGATTCATCTCTGAAGAATCGTTCAATGCGGCGCTTAAGGATTTCAGCCTTACTAAGCAAGTCGCCGAAAAGGCTCAACAGGGTTTGATCCAACTTTGGCAGACTGCTTCCGGTCTTCCAGGTAAAGTGGTCAACCTCGCCCTGGTTCCTATCATTACTTTTTTTATGCTTAGGGATTATCAGTCAATGGTTGATGGCTTTAGCGTTGTCGTTCCCGCTGATCTTCGTCCACTCATGAAAAGGGCTGTTGACAAGGTCGACCACACACTGAAAGCTGTCATTAAAGGACAACTTACAGTCGCGGTGATTCTCGGATTATATTACGTGATTGGTTTAACCCTTATCGGTCTGCCCGCGGCTCTCGCTATCGGCGTAATCGCCGGAGTTTGCAGGATTATTCCTTATTTAGACCTCATCGTTGGCGCCGTTTTAAGCATTGTCGTATTGGCAACACACGTTTGGGATTGGGGACAAGCCATTGGTGTATTGGCCCTCTTTCTTTCAGCGCAAGCCATCGACGGTATGTTTATAACACCACGATTTATTGGTCAGCGTGTGGGACTTCATCCGGGTATCGTTATTGCCTCTGTGATCGCTTTTGGGCATCTCATGGGCTTTTGGGGAATCCTCCTCGCAATCCCGATCGTTGCTATTGCGAAAGTCTTTTGGAACAGTGTTCTTCCCTACTACAAAGCCTCTTCTTTTTTTCAACCGAAGGAAGATTCTTCCAACGAAAAGTCTGACTCGTGTTGCTCTTGTGATTCTTGCCACGATCAAATCGAAAACACGTAATATCCGGATGTCGAGGAGATATCATCAGTGTGTACATTTTTAAAAGTTTTTATAATTGTTTTTCTTAGCTACTTTTCACTTAACAGTTGTATAACGAATGAACCCCTGAAAATGCAGACTCGGAGCGAAAAGGAGAAAGAGCCCGCCACTCGAGTAGATCACCAGGCAGAGATGGAAAAACTTGGTTTTTGGTTTAAAGGTTCTGTAGACGATGCTTTTTCTTATGCTAAAAAAGAAAACAAAACTGTTTTCATTTACTGGGGAGCTGTCTGGTGTCCTCCTTGTAACGAACTAAAAGAACAGGTTTTCAGTACGGATCGCTTTTCTAGCCTGATGAAATTGGTTGTGCCGGTATATCTTGACGGTGATTCAGAGGATGCGCAGGTGTGGAGTGAAAAACTAAAGGCCGCAGGATACCCCACTATTTTAGCTTTCAATCCTAACGGCCAAGAAATCATGAGACTAGTCGAGAGCGTAAGTGCCGATGAATTTTGTTCGACGCTTGAAAACGCCATCGCGTCTAGTCAGTCCTTTCAAGACATTGTTAAAGCGGCGACTTCCGGAAAGCCTTCTTCTAAATCATCTCGTTTGAAAAATACCTCCGATTTTAAAAGCTGGAAGCTTCTGGCTTTTTATAGCTGGGCTGACTCAGCGCTTGATAGAAGGCCAGAAGATATTTTTTACGAGCTCAAAGTCCTTGCCGATAAGGCTCCCGAGAACCTCGAAGAAGAACGAGCTGTACTCACAGCGAGATTTCTAGAAATGGCCCTGCAAGTTAAAGATAGCCAAGACATAAAAGCCATAAAGCAGCTCGCTCTTGTTCTTAGGAAGCATGATCAATATTTTGAGGCTATCTTCCGCTCTCCCAGAGCGATATTTGCTGCTAGAACTTTCGTCATATATTCTGGAAAAGATATCGGAGAACTCTTTCTTAAAGGCAAGAAAGATCAGGAGAAAGTTGCTTTCATCAGCCGCTGGCTCGCCGCTGCTAAGACCATTAGAGAGTACCCATCTGCCTCGGTTGACACGAAACTTTGGTCTTGGTATCCAGAAATTCAATTTTACGAATTCCTGCATCCTCAGAAAAGAGACCTCCCTCAAAGTCTCCAAAAAAGCGTCATGGGAGCTGTGGCCGTGGCTGATAGCGCCGCCAGATCCAAGTTTGAAAGGCACGCTGTTATTTCTGGTGCTGCGGATTTGCTCATCCAAATTAACGACTTTGAGGGCGCAAGGGCACTTCTTTTAAAGGAGCTTAAGCATACTGATACGCCGTGGTACTACGAATCAGGGATGGCAAATCTCGAAGAAAGGGCAGGCAAAACTGAGGAAGCGCTCGCTTGGGCTGAAAAGGCGAAGACTTCCGCCGCGGGGCGTGCAACAAAAATACAGTGGATTGTATCGAGCCTTGTGATGAATACAAAGCTTTCCCATAAAAATCAGGAACAAGATATCGCCCGTGTTTTGGCAGAATACTATGAGACTGCACTCGGTCTGAGTGATGGGTTTTCGGGACGTAACGCCGCACGGTCAAAGTCGGTCACAAAAAATTTGAAGCCCTGGGCTCAAAAGTCCCTTGTAAAAAATGTCATTGATGAAAACTATAAAAAGTGCCTCTCAGCCAAAGACGACACTCTCAAACTGCGCTGTCAAAGTCACTTTAAAGAGCTTTTATAACGGGACGAAACTCATGGCTTTATTATAGGACGTCGTATTATGTCTCTTGCTCCGAAGCCTCTTCCTCTTCAGCCGTCATACTGCGACCGGCCTTTTTAAGCTTCTCGAGGTATTCTTTATATTTTACGCTGTGTCTAGTCCAAGGGCGAAGTTCAAGACGTCTCTTTGGGATAATTTCTCCCGTCCCTTCACAAAATCCAAAGTCGCCCGAATCAATTTTGGAAAGAGCGTGCTCGACTTCTGTAAGAAGTTTTCTATCGCGATCAAGTAACCTAAAAGTCAAATTCTGCTCGATTGTCGCCGAAGCAAGATCGACTTCATCATACATTTCGTTTTTATCAAGCTGGATATTGCCACTCTTCAGAGCTTCATGAGCCTTATGTAAAATCTTCTTCTTTTCCTCAAGCAAAGTAACACGGAATTTTTCTAACTCCTCGGTTGAAAAAAGATCTTGATCAACAGGGCGAGGAGCCTGCGGCTGTGGCTTAGATTGAAGTTGGGGCTTAGGCGGCGGCGGAACTTCTTTTTCCTTTAACTTCTTTGAATCGTGACTACTGGGTGATGTACTTTTTGCCATGCATGCGATCCCCTAAAAAATTTATTTATGGAACCCGTGATTCTGACTGAAATTCCAACAAATGACAAGATTTTTCTAACGTACTATTGTAACTTTTAAAAAAGCAAAGTTCAAGCCCTTGCTCATGCGACAAAAGAGGGCTTAAAACTCTTAAAAAGGTTGTATGTGAAGTCTTCTAGCTGATTTTGGTCCTTATTAAACTAGGCGATGTTCTTATGGCGTTTTACCAATCATCCGTCAAAACCTATCTCTGGCCAGTATTTGCTCTAATAATATTGGTTGACGTGATCATTCGTCGCACCTATTTTTTATCAGTAGAACCTTCAAAAATAGGGATTTACTTACTTTCCATTCTCTTTGAAGGTTCATTGTTTTTGGGTCTCGTACAACTTTTAAGTACACCCACCGGAACTCCGAGGACCTTTTCTATAAAATTTGTCTTTTTCTTTATTTCCACAGTTTACACGACGCTTCTTTTCTCAAGTTGGGGTTTTTACTTATATTTTTCGCGCCTCCCAGGCATTTTTGGCTTTTCCTATTTCCTAGAAGGGCCTGAAGAAGCATTTAAATTGGCCTCCCATTCATTTACACCTTTAGCTATATGTGGATTGTTAACGGCAACATTTTTTCTTTATTTTTGTTTCAAGTCCTCGTATGCATGTATGCGCCAGAGATCACGTAATATTGTTCTATTGATCTTTTTCGGGCTCATTCCAGTTTTAAATCATAATCTTCTGATCAGCACTGGTGCATCGCTTCCTGTTACTGATGCCATTTTTGGTCTGGGTAATGCCATCAATAGCCACGTTCAAGGAAAGGTTTTTTTTAGACTGCAACCACGCCTTGTCCAAGAAAATTTCGAGCCCCTCCAACAGAAGAGCCTTTTTAACGGGATATTGATCGTCAACGAATCTCTTCGAAAATCAAACTTTAAGATCTACGGTTATAAGCGCGAAACTTCCCCTAATCTTGATCGCTTTTTATCTCGCGAAGAAAGGCATGTGTTTTTGTTCGAGAACGCCTTTTCAAGCTCGATTATGACCTATATCGCGATGCCATCAATCCTTAGCGGTCGAAGTGCCCTTGAGGGTTTACACGCGCTGGAAAAATCATCCTTGGTTTTCGAAGAGGTTAAGAGACTTCAAAATATGAAGACTGCACTTATTGCGTCACATGCCTATCTCCCCGGAAACTTCAAGGCTTACATTGAATCCAAATGGCTCGATTTTCTTTGGTATCGCGAGATCGAAAATCTTCCGGCCTATAATAACATCGGTGTCGATGATAAATATGTTGCTGAACGTTTTGAGCACTTTCTTAGCTCGCTGAAAGGAGAAGATTCGTTTTTTGCTATTCTTCATCTCAACGGAACTCACTATCCTTATAATTCACCCCAGGAATTTAAGAAGTTTAGTGACTCCAGCGAGCTTGTTGACATCTACGATAACGCAATCGCCTATCTGGATTTTAATTTAGGCACTATTTTTAAGGTCCTTGAGAACTCCGGCCGACTCGACAATACGTGGGTATGGTTTACTTCAGATCATGCCGAGAGTTTGGGTGAAGACGGAATCAACGGACACGTAGGGGCGTTTAATATCTGGAATTCGAACATTCCATTTTTTCTCGCGATACCTGACAAAATTGCGACTCAACTTGGATCAGAAAAAATGGCTACTCTTAGAAAAAATCGAAACGCAATTGTTGGAAACTTAGATCTCGTTCCATCAATTCTTGATCTATACGGCATTCCATTCCCACGCAATAGTTACAAAGGAATAAGTCTTTTTAACCCGATTGAAAAAGATCGTGTGCTTGAAATCTACCATCCTCCCGCCGCAGATCTCGAAGAACAACTTGGAATACCACGTCGACGAGTTAACGGGAGGATCGAGATAGAAATCATAAAGTAGATTCTGGTCGGGGTGTGTACTCCATTTAAAATCGTAGACATCGACTTCTGCTTACTCTTGA
>CAILAO010000442.1 GCA_903832105.1 uncultured Pseudomonadota bacterium
ATAGAGAGCGGTTCTCACCCCACTGAAGCATGAAAAGAACAGTGACAAAATAGACGATGAGTATTGGGGGATAGTTTTTAGTGTTCAGCGACACTGAAACCTTCTCACTTGATGGTGGCTTCCAAATATGCTGCTTGGCAGCCCAATCAATTAATTATACAAGAATAAAGGGTTTTTTCAATGGGGAATTGTTCAGGACTTTCCCCAAAAAATTTAGGTTAGTCCTAGTGAGAGTTGGGGATCAGGCCTTCCCTTATTCTTTTCGTGAAAAAGTGGGCCAGGTCTGACCTTGCTGAGGATCTCTTTAATCCCGTCAGCAATAGCGTAATAATGAAAGTCTGGAATTCCAAAAATGCGCTGGGCGGCGTTTATGGCATGCAGCGTTAGAATTTGGAGCTTAGGCTTCTGACCAAGATGGACTGCAGCGAAAAAACAAGCAGCCAGTACCAATGCAGCCATATTCTTGAGCCGCTGATATGTCAAAACCCTGATATCCTCCAGATTGTAACTCTGTTTAATGAAACGGATCGTCTCCTCCACACGCCAACGCGTCAAATAGGCCTGCACAATACGCCACAGCACTACCTGGTTACGCCTCATCGGTTCTGTGGTTAGAAGCATCAAGGGCCTGTTGCCAAATCCTTTCACCACTACCAACCACAATGGATTGTCCGGATGTTCTGGTAAACGTACACGGCGATAACCAAATTGGATTTGATAAATCTTTTCTTTACCGTCTTTATTTTTTACCACAGTCTCTTGGTAAGGAGTTTTGCAGGCTTGAGCCAATTCAAGCGTCTCCAGTCGTTTAGAACCAACTAAAACATGACGATCTCCCCTCTGACGTATGATGAAACGAAAAGGGGTCTCTTTTTGCAGTAGATGATTGTAAAGCGCTTCCCTGTCCCCTCCGCGATCAAGCACAAAAACACCTCGAGAATCCGTGGCAGTGTAAACCTTCTCAATCACATTAATTAGCTCCCGATTTTCACTGACAAAATCCTCTGCGTTTTGAGAATACAAACTGTGTACCAACGGCACTATCTCCGAGGAATTAACTTCAGCCGCAACCACGGTGTCTATCCAATACCCCAAACCTATTTCCTTGGCGCTCCCGTCTCTAACCTTGGCCAGATATTCCATCTTGGTGGCGTATTTCTTCGTAATATCTGTAGGGTCCAAAATCAGAAGTGTGTCTTTTTTGACCATGGTAGCCCCCTGGATCAGAACCGCCTTGCTGATATCAGAATCAAGACCAGGACGACCCAAATTCCTGGATAAACGATCTATCCTCTTTTTGACAGACGTCTTCTCCGACAATGAACGGGCTATCTCACTAATACGAACTGAACCTCTGGCTTGAATTCCGTAAATGGCTTCTCCGACAAATCTGCTCTGAATCTTGCCCATTCCATCACAAAGTTTCCCCGAAAAACGACTTATCTGGGTTCGCAATTTTAACCCCATTTGATGTAACATCGATTCGGACCTCCTCGATAGGTTCGACGATTTGACTCGTCTCTTGCAAAAAAACCTACCTTGAGAGGTCCTCTTTGATCTTGCAAGAACTTTCCCCATTTTTACTTGCACAAAACACTAACCTACTAATATTATAGCCTATGCTAGTCACTCACGATTGCGTTTTGGGGTAAATCCTGGTCTTTAATTGCGGGAGTTACAACAATACGAAGTTTTTTCTCAGGGATCTCGATCGTCCATTCATTGGGATATTTTGCTTTGGTGCGAGGACTTACCCATGACCCTCCAGCCTCTATCATCACCGACGAAC
>CAILAO010000443.1 GCA_903832105.1 uncultured Pseudomonadota bacterium
CTTTTCTGTTCCTGAAAGCTATCCAGAAAATACCTATCAGATCTTTTTCCTGAATGGCTGCTCGACCTACAAGTACGGAATGGCCGAAGTCCTCACCGCGAAGGCTTTTCGCGATTTTGACTTTGGCTACCTAAATGTCGACGTTGTCACAACGTCTAGCTCAATCAGTGGTCATTCACAACAAGTAGCCCTTCTTCAAATGATGGAACTCGCTGGAACATACTATAACACTCCACTCACACAGTGGACAGAGGAAGCGAAAAGCACCCTGAGTTGGCTCGGCGTGATCACGATGATAAATAAATTAAGTGATCAAGAAGGAAATCAAGGATCTTTTTTCATGGTAAGCGGTGAGCAGGGGAATAGTTACCAGCCGGGGAGCACAACATTCAACCCGTCTACGGTTACTCCGATCGAATTGGAGAAAATCATTTTATCCGAAGAATATGATATCAATCTTCGATTTAAGGCGCTTAGTATTTATATCCCAAACGCCATAAAATCAGGCCCTCAAGTTGAAGAAGGATTTGCGCGCATTAAGAAACTTTGCTCAAGTCTGAGTGCCGATATGTCTACAAGAGAAAATTTTACGCAAATGTTCTACAAAAACTGCAATCTCCGATCTATTCCCGCCGGGTCATCTCAAAGTGTTGTTTTGAACGGGATCGAGTTTTCGCTTAAGCATGGTGTTCAATTTTATGAAAACATGCAGGTTTCGTATGGCGGGCTAGCAAAGCCACAAAAACTTAAAGTAGGTTCCCTTGGCGAGATCATCATGGCCCCTGGAAGTGAATACATGACCACTTCCTTTTCTGACAATGGCGAAGTAACCGGCGGAGTCTTGGGTGAGGAAGTATCCATCGGACTGCAAAGAGGCCAGATCGCTCTACTGCCAGGATCGTCAATTTGCTTGAATAACGAAGGTAAGATCAGCGGTTTCACTCCAGTCGCTCGCTTTGAGTACGAAGCCTATGCTGGAATTTGGTGCGTTTTCGAAGCTCAAAGCTGGGTTTCTTTCTATCCCAATGGAAATATTTCTTACTGCACGCTTAAATCAGATACTGAATACAATGGATTTCCAATGAAGGGGGGCGCTAGTGTTGGTTTCTATGAAACCGGCAAGCTATCGGCGCTTATGCTCTCCAGGGAACTGGCCCTGCCAATGCCTGCCTCATTCTTTACCAAAGACAAACTCGTCTTTTCGGTAGATAGAGAGATCTACTTGGAACAGGACGGAAAGGTGTCCTCGGGGAATCTTGCTGAACCAGCATCATTTCTTACAATGGGAGTCACGATAGAGATTCCCGCTAAAGCAAATATTCATTTTTATTCTGGGAGCACAATATCTTTTTCTTTGCCTGATAATAAGTTTTACTCTTACTCGGTAACAACCCCCATCGGTCAATATTCATGCGAAATTGGACATATTAAACAAGAACGCGGGCAAGATTACTCAACCTCCTACTATCTCAAAACCCGTCATGCGAGTAGCTGCTTACTCGAAGGAAAAACGCATATCAAGGAATTAAATAAAGACGGCGAAAAAGGTTGGAGGCTTGCTTTTGGTGAAGATGGTACGCCCACGAACGTCTTTGATCCCCTCGCCAGCGGTCCCGGCAATCCCACTGGGCCTGATGGCCCGGTAGATAATCTCAACCTGTAAAGGAATTATTTCGTCCAGCTAAAAAGATCGATCACAAGCTGATAAGTAGACTTTGATGAAAAAGTCCCTTTTTCATCAAAGTCGTATCCCGAGGGAGTCGAAGGCGACCGTAGGGATCTCGTGATTTCAATATGTTATGTCGAGATCCATTCGCTATAGCTCAAGAATATTGCAAATAGACCCCTAAAAGGAAATCGCTTGTGCGGTTTCCTTTTTTTTGAAAGCTTTTTTACTAGAAGGGACACTCGTCAGAGTTTACGTCGTATTGATTAAAGTCCATGGGAATCGTGTAGTATTCTTTGTCGACTTTAACTTCCAGGTTCATGCTCAATGAGCGAAAAGTATATTCCTCAAACTTTGTTTCGTTGACCGTCGTGTAAAAAGAAGCGTATTCAAAAGCAAGATCTCCCAGTTTGCCGGGTTTGCCGTTGTAACAAACGTAAAGCCCCGGCCCGTACACTTTACAATCATCTTTTGCCCAGCGAACTTCTCCATGAAAACCCATTTGCATGAGGACTTTGCCTTTTCCTTCAATGTAGGGAATATCATGAGGGGTTGTGATGCCTCTGTAAATTGGCATATATTCAGTTCCGAACGCATGATGAATTCCAATGATTACTTCATCCTCACTCGTAACAGCTAGAAGAGACGTCGTTGGAGGATCTGTGACACATCTGAATTGAATTTTTTCACCGCTTTTAAGACCCAGATTTTGTGGCGGCGTCCTTTTCTGGAAATCAAATTCTTTTCCAAAGGCGATCGGACCCGCCCCAAAAAGTATCGTGCAAAGAGAAATCCTAAGAATTAAATTAAAAAAATCATTAATCATCCATTCTATTTCCCATCATCGGTGCCGTCATCATCAGTGTCGTCATCATCATCAGTGCCGCCGTCATCAGAAACGACTGTCACTTTGACTGTGTTTGTTGCTTTACCGCATGATGTCTTGGCGGTCAGAGTATATACAGTATCATTCGATGGGGACGCTGAGGGCTGTGCAATGTTCGGGTTATCAAGTCCATCGGTTGGACTCCAGCTATAGGTTTGGCTGACAGATGAGGGTCTTCCGAGTTTAACAGATTGACCAGTCTTCACGGTTACATCGGGACCTGTATCAGCTTTAGGTTGCGGCGTACATGAAGGTTTATACGCTGCGAAACTAGCAGCATACCCAATGCTACTACATTTATATTTAATCCTCATGAATCCGTTTTCTCCCCAATCGGCTCCCCAAGAATTACGCATAATCCAATAGCCACCGTCATCATTCCAACCGACCAGGTTCACAGCATGGTTAATCTCAGAGCTGGAACAGTCGTTAAAAATCCCGCCGCTATATGCGGAGAAACTTCCAACAGCCGCGACAGCGACAGATATCGGGCCATAGGTGTAAATAGCTTGCTTAAGTTCTTCTGTGGTCGGATAGGTATCAAGTTCGCTTCCGACGAAAGACCAGCTTTCGAGCTTTTCTTGATGGGGCAGATTTGCCGGGCAAGTTACGTCTTCCGCTTCGTACGGAAATGACGCCTCTGGAACCATCCCAAATCTCTCGTACATGTCGTGAACCCACCAACCGCCGCCGCAACCATAACCATAATTGTTGCACGAGACGAGATATTGCTCCGCCAAGTCTTTTTTCACGCGATCTCGAATCCAGATTAGATCGGCAAAAACAGCGGTTGTTGCAAATGCCCAACAGCTACCGCACGAGCCCTGATTGTAAATTGGTGTTAGACCTCCTCCTTGGTAGTCACGCCAGTCGAATTTTTTCGGTAATTCGACGTATGAGACCGGCTGAACAAACTGGGCATTATGTCTCCAATTTCTCGGAACGATGAGACCAGTTTTGTTTTCGAGAGGAATCTCGAGAGACTTGCTATATCCAACCTCGAAGGTCCATCCTTTTTTGATTCCTGTCTCGCGCATTTCGTTAAGTTGCTTGGCTATAGATGGTGGAATGTTTTTTTCAGCGCCTATTACAAGCGTTGATCCGATAAATAGGAAGAATGTAAGTCCGATAGATACTAACCCAAATAGTCGTTTCATAAAGAACTCCTCTATAAAATAGTGATTTACTGTGAAAAGTCTAACATAGAGTAGAGGAAAGGTGTTACACCAATTTAACGTTGCAACCCCTTTTTGTGATGCAGATTTTAAAACAGCTAGTGGGTCGAGTTTTTACGCTCAAGGTCGTCGATATCGAAGCCAGCTTCCAAGGCCGCAGTGAGAGTGTTTTCTTCGCCAAGGTCGATTGCTGTTTCGAAATCATCTGTGGTAATAAGGCCTTTGTCATCTAGGATGATTTTTAGCCCCTTCATGGTCTTTAAAAATTGGTCGTGAAATTTTGAGAGGTCTGTGATTTGAGATCTTAGTTTAAATATTTCAGTTCCGAGTTCTAAAACTGTCCTTTCAAGTTGTTCAATTCGAGATGCCATTGTTTAGTCCTCTCGTTCAAGTCGTTTATGAATGGCGAGCTCGGGTGCCACCACCGTTGCAGGTCGCCCTCCATACTTCTCCATCGGCACCAAAGTAAAAAGATTTAGCAAAGTTGATGTGTTAAGTTGATTGACACCCTTAGTCAAGCGCATTCGAACCAGTTAACTTGTTGAATTCACTAAATTCTTGTGATTTCCTGGTCGATCAGTTTTTTTAATGTCATCTGTGGTTCGGCAGAAAATTCTTTAAAAAAACTTTGAACCTCTCCGGCTACGGTGTCGAATGTATCCGTATAAGTATTTGAAAAATGGAATGTTTGAAGTTCGCTGGCCTTAGAATAGGCCGCGATCAGAGCAGCCTGTCTCGTCGTCAGATGTTTCTTATCTAAAGCCTTAGAAAAATCAGCGTCTTTGAAGTTGGATTCTGAAATGATAGCACAGCATTCCGGCAAGGTTTTTTTGATAATTTTAATGTTATCCCAAGCAAAACTAAAATCGGTTAAATAGGCTAACGAAGAAGGTTTTATGGGATTAAGTAGCTTTTTTATCAGTTTCTCAAGAGAATACTTCTTTCCGTCAATTTCAATATCACCCTCTTTTCTTCCGTTGTGCGCTGCCACTTGCAGCTGCCTAATCCAGGGTCCGGGAGATAATCTTAGTTCATTAAGAACTTCCGGCAGGACATGATATCGACACGGGAATTTTAACACATAGGCGACGACGGGAGTTGCGTGATCTAGGAGCATGGTTTCGAGTTTGGTTTCATCGGGAAGACAGCCCACACTTTCGGAGACGAAATATTCGGGCTCAAATCTGCTCTCTCCTCGGCTGCTATTTGTCAGGCGAGCAGTAAGAATATCCCCGCTCTTTGATAACTCGTGAACGGTGAAACGGAGTTGGTCAGGCTCCAAAAGGTTCCAAAGATATCCGCGAAGTTTCCCTTGGACGTTACCTATAATCCCTGGCGGTCCATAAATCTCAATCTCACGACCGTGAGGGATGTTAACTCTTAAAAGCCGGTCAAAACCGATGAAGTGGTCGATATGCGTATGACTTATCAAAACTGTGCGAACTTTTAAAAGATCCTTATTGGATAGACTATCAATATGGCCGAGATCTAATAAAATCCCGTCTCCCGTCCGAGGGAAAAAACCAAAAATAGCTGGGTCTCCAGAAACGCCATTAACAAGAGAAAGGTCGATGGGGAGCTTTTCCGAAAACATCACTCGTATAGCTCCGGTCGCTCGTTTTGTGTTATGGGGAGACGAAGGCGACATGCTTTGATGCGATCTCTTGAAATCGTAGCGATTGCAATGGCGTTATCGTCACCCGTGTCTGCCAGTTTATGTCCCCAAGGATCAATGATCATCGAATGTCCATAGGATGCCCTGGCTCCCGGTTCGCTGCTATGCGCTCCTGTTTGATTCGCCGCAAAGACGTAACAAAGATGTTCAACGGCCCTAGCGCGTAGAAGCAACTCCCAATGATCCATTCCTGTACCGAGGGTAAAGGCGGCTGGAATCGCTAGAATATCAGGATAAGCCAGGCTTCGAATTTTTGCGAAAACACCTGGAAACCTCACTTCAAAACAAATAGCGAGTCCGACAGTAAACGACTCCAGTGTTATGACCTTAAGCTCTTGACCGGGAATATACCCGTCTTCTTCGCAAAAAACTCTTTTCCCCTGATGATCAAAGAGATTAAAAAGATGCGTTTTTCTATACTTTTCGACAAGTTTTCCGCAACGATCAAAGACGTAGAGCGTGTTGTAAACTCTCTGATACGTCTTATCACCGCTCTTATTGTAAACGGTTTTTGTTTTTGCTAGTTCACGCTCGTTAGGCTTTTCGTTAACCGTTCCCGCAAAGAGGCAAATGCGAAGTTCTGTCGCAAGAGATGACAAGCAAGTATAAAGACTGCCCCCTTCAAACTCGGCAAGATCAAAGAGTTTGTCGTATGGCCCATAGTAAGAAAACATTTCCGGGAGCATCACCCAGTCAGCGCCATGCGATGCGGCTTTACGCACTAGAGCTTCAGCAAGGCGAACGTTTCTATCATAGTCCGCCGTGCTATTCATGCAGATAGACGCCATCTTTAGTGTTTGCGAGTCATGTCCCATGTATGAAACCTTCAATAGAGATAACGAAACGCGTATATCGTGTTTCGATTACAGATCGGGCATTAAAATATGATGATCAACACCGAAAATTTTTGTAATGAGAGCGACGCGAACCCACATCCCGTTACGCTCTTGCCTCCAATACTTTGCCCTTGGGTCCTGATCAACCGCAACATCAATTTCGTCTCGCCTGGGAAGAGGATGCATAATAACGCAGTTTGATTTTAAATGTTTTAAGTGTTCATATTTAAGGTGATATTTCGTAATATCAACTTTCTTAGATTCGCCTGCGACATCATACTCATCTTGGACGCGCGTCATATAGATTGCATCTGCTGCTTTAATGGCCGTCAAGAAATCGCTAGTTTCCTCGAAGGAAGCTTTAGCTTTCTTTAATGTATTTCTGAGATCATCCGCCATACCAAACTCGGGGGGGGAAACAAAAAGCAGTTTGACATTGTTATAGTTTAAAAGAAGGCGGCTAAGCGACCTTATGGTACGGCCGCGCCTAAGATCTCCCACCATGCAAATGGTTTTGCCGTCGAGGCCTCCCTCTTCGCGGAAACTTCGAGATAACGTGTAAATGTCCAAAAGGGCCTGCGTTGGATGTTGGTCAGATCCGCTGCCCCCATTGATAATTGGAACAGGTCTTGGTGTCTCGTCGAGCAGACTTGCGATCCTATCGCAGAGTCCCGCGATGGGAGAACGCATAATGATCAGATCGACATAACTCGAGAACGTTCTAATCGAATCTTCAACGCTTTCCCCTTTTCTTTCA
>CAILAO010000444.1 GCA_903832105.1 uncultured Pseudomonadota bacterium
CGGTGGACAGCCTTTCGTCCAGGTATTTCTGTTTAAGGAAAACCGGGTCTAGGTATTTCGGGGACACAGGGAAGTCAATGATTTCGGCAAGTTCGCCGGGCGGAAAATCTAACTTGCCGCGCGCCTTTTCAGGGAGCCAATTTTTCTGCCTTTGATACCTCTAATTTTCTGAAAAGTGCTTGGTACGTCCTGTATTCAGGCTAAAACACGACATGTTTTTTGCGTAAGGAGGTGTGGCTTTGGCAATTATTCCTAAAAATGTTTTACGAGACGGCCATCGTTTTGCTCCATCAGAAGTAGCAATTTTCTCTCGAGTAACAGTTCGAGTGATACATAATCTTGGTTATTCTGGGTTATTTGCCGAAGAATTCATTCCAAAAGGAACAATCATTGCGAGAGACGGAGGTAAGGTTCTTTTCTCAATTGACGATATTCCGTCTGATCAGAAATATTGCACTTTAATTTCTGAAAATCTTTTTCTCGCCCCATCCGATTATGAAAGTAAAAGCCCCTTGGAATATTTAAACCATTCTTGTGATTCTAACACTAGCAGAATTGGTGGTCTGGTATATATGGCAAAACGCGATATTGACAGTGGTGAGGAAATAAATATTGACTATGCCCCACTTGTAGCGGGCCTTGATAATTGGACGATGAATTGCCTTTGTGGTTCAAAAAATTGCAGAAAAGTAGTCACTGGAGACGATTGGCTGCGACCAGAACTAGGTGTGACTCTTTGGAATGAATGGCTACCGCATATTCAGCGGAAGATTATTACATCTCAGGAGATGAAAAAGTGATCGATATTTTAGCTAGAGCTAAATATTTTCTTGCACTAGTGTTCGTTATTTTGCCGCCGTTTATTTCAAAGACATTTTTCCCTGATAGCCTTTGGGCCGCCTCAATACAGGGTTTTGTGTCTGAATTGCTAGCTATTGTAGTTCTTTTAATTAGAAGTTCTGAGTTAAAAGAGAAGCATAATCATTTGTTGATTTTTTCATTTGCTTCAGTGTTGGTCGCGGATATTCTTTATACAGTCAATGGCTTTATTCCTGAGCGAGAGTCAAATATTCTTGGATACATAAGTGAGGGTCTTTACACGGCTTTTGCCTTTTTCTTAGTTTGTTTTGTTCTGAAAAAAATTAAATTGCAGTTACTAGATCGCAAATCATTGGTCATCGCAGCAATTATTATTGTCATCATGGGATTTCTCAATTTTTCTTTTGTTTTGATTCCATTTTATCAGAGAATCCCAACGCCTAATGCATTTCATATGATAAATAGTACAGTTTATGCTTTTCTTTGGATGATTCTAGTTGGAGTTCTTGTTCCTGTTGTCCTAAGAATTAATTCCACCTTTGAACATCTTTTTATTCAAGGACTTTTTTCTATAGCTTCAGTGGATTTCGGAAGCCGTTATCAAATTGTTGCCGGTACTCCGGTTTTCTTTTTTGATTATGGTTGGGGTGTTTGTCAAGCTTTTTTCTGCGTACTATTTATTTGGAAGGGAATTCCTTTTTCTAAAGGTGTTTCCATTGTTAACTGGTCGAGTATCAGGACGGCATCATCGATCCTCATTGGTTCTATCCTACTCGCGTTTTTAGGATTGCTTCTACTTCTTGGATTTGTTCGCTTTGGGGACGCTTTTCAGGTAGCGAATTTTCTTCTTGGTTTCATGTTAATTTGGTTTACTTCCAATCAACTTGCACTGTGGGCGTCAAATAAAGTTTCAGCCAACATAAAAACTCTTTTGTCACTTAAATTGCAACAAAGAGATTCAACTCATCAAAATGTTGTTACATCAAGATTTTCAGAAATTTCCTCTGATATGGGAGTTTATGAGATTGACTTATTGATTTCTGAATACAACACACTTACTCGTGAAGCAAACCGTCTATTAGTTCAGTCTATTGAAAATATGAAGTCCATTGCGATAGCGAAAACTACTCAAATGCTGGCGCACGATGTACGTAAACCCTTTTCCATGTTAAAAATAGGGTTTGATATGATTCGAAATGCTGAATCGGAAAAAGAGATTCTTGATGTTGTGAACAGTCTTACTCCTGAATTAGACAGAGTAATGACCTCAGTGAACGGTATGATTCAGGACGTTATGGAAATCGGATCTTCTAATGCTTCGCTCTCAACTGAAGCGGTTTCTCCAGAATCACTGATCGAGATATCTCTAAACGAAGTGTTTAGAATCAGATCAAAGGCAGATGTTGAAATTTCGTACGATTTTCAGCATAGTCACCTGATTCAGGCGAATGGACTCAAGGTTCTCCGCGTATTTTCGAATATCATCGACAACGCGATTCAGGCTATGACCCTTAAGGGTGCGATGTGGATTAAAACGAAAGAAGTGGAATATCAAAATCGCAAAGCAGTTCAATTTTGCATCGGAAATAGCGGAACCTATATTCCTCCGGAAGAAATAGAGCAGATCTTCGAAGCTTTTTTCACCAAAGGAAAGAAGGGTGGAACTGGTTTGGGGCTTGCGATCGCGCAAAAGATTATTGGAGCGCATGGTGGTAAAATCTGGTGCGAGTCTGTAAAAAACACGGGCACTGAGTTTTTCTTCACCATTCCGGTTGTCGAGGGAACTATATGCAAAGGTAAAACTGAATTGCCGATGCATAGTCGAGATATTTTTAGTGCAAGTAGAAAATTGTCGACTTTCTCAAAGGGCGACTCGTCTTCTCTCTCAGTTGATGAAATCGCACTTGAAAAGGACATATTGAAGCTTTCTAGTGGTCGTAAGATCGAAGTGCTTTTGGTTGACGATGAAAGGCTTTACTTAGAAGCTTTGAAAGCAGAATTTGAACGCAAAGAAACTCTGAGAAACGTTTTTGATATCCTTACGGCAAATTCGGCAGAAGAGGCGTTGAACATAGCGCAGTCTAAATCTCCACAGGTGATAATCTGTGATGTTGATCTTGGTGCTAATTCGATGGATGGATATGAATTGGTTAGAGAGCTTCGATCTATCGGTTCAAATGCCAAGATTTGCATCCATTCCAATCGAACGCTTACTCAAGATTATAAAATTTCTGTTGAAGTCGGTGCCGATGCTTTTTTGCCAAAGCCTATGGCGAGGGCTCATCTATTAAAAATTGTTCTTCTTGCGTTGTCATAGAGACGCGACTTATTTCTTCTTAGAAGAACCAGTTTACCAAACCTTAGGAAGGATCCTTTTCCTCCCGATGACCAGGCAGTTCCGCTTGTCACTTTGACGAGATAAACAGCGCAGACGGCTAAGAGAAGACTGACGGGCAGCAGCATCGATATGTACTTTTTTACTATTTTATCCTCTGTCAAGCTTACCGAAAAATCTTGTAACATTCTATTATTACGTGAAAAAATGGATGCCCAATTCATTTCACACAAGATGTCGTAGCCACGTTCACAAAACTTTCAATATTTGGTGTGAAATAAGTTGGGTGTCCCACTTTTAATGTTTGCAATCATTTGCAAAGTGGTGAGTCTTGAAGACAGATTTTACGCTGCTCAAATCGTTTATTGGTTTCATCTTTTAGCAGGAGGATGACCAGGGGACCAGCGATAGGGCTTTTTCCGCACTGATCAATATCAAAAAGTTGGCTTAATAGCTGATCAATCATATCTTCAGCGCCTGGTATTTTACTGAACACTTTCTTAATACCTGCAGTCGTACACCAGCTATCTTTATACGGTATGTATTGCACCTGAATGCAGTCTCTTCTGACGCGGTCATAGACGAAGCCTTGAGCGTGACATTCTTTAAGTTTGGAGGGATTGAATATGTCATCTTGGGGGTTAGGCGGCGGCTCAATAGCGGGTTTTTCCTGAGTCTGAGCTGGTTCTGCCGCGGCGGGTTTTGCTGGAGGCGCTTTCTTGGCTTTTTTGGCCTTTTCCTTCGCTTGGAGGGCTGATGAGAGCATAAAGAAGGCACACAGAAGTAACGTCATTAAACGCAGTTTTGTTGTCATAATGGAACCCTTTCCTGAAAAAGCATGTCGGTCTTATATTAAGACTGCCAATATGAACGGTCTTTGGCAAGTTATTGCTTTTTTTTAAAACACTACCATCGATTTCCGTAACATGGTAGAATATCCGTTAAAAGTAGAAAAATCTGAGAAGGAGATTGTGTGTACCGAGTTAAACAAAGCTTTACCTCTTGTATGATAGCCTTTTGGGTGGTGGGTTCTTTGGTTGGAGATCACTGTGCTTTTGCTCAGGCAAAACCGCCATCTAAAGTGAAGGAAGCAAAAAAAACTAGCGAACAAGCGCCTAAAAACGCCGCTAATGCCCCCAAAATGCAAAGACCGCCAGACAGAGGCGTGATGGCGATGTTTGCAAATGCTCAAAAATTATATAAGCAGGGAAAATATGACCAGGCGTTGGCGGCTTATGGAATCATTCTTCAGCGCTACCCAGCGCATGAGCCAACGATTATTCAGTTTGCAAAAACACTTTACCGTCTGGATAGGATTCAAGAGGCATTTTCTATTTTTACCCGCGTTAATCCCCTCCACCTTGATGAAGAGACAAGTTACGAGTATGGATTTTCATTTTATATAGGTCAGCAATATGAAGGGTGTCTTTACGCCTTTAAGAGAGTGCCGCAAGGGCACGCTCTATATGATCTTGCAAACTATTATGGTGCTCTTTGTGCTATGAAAACGAGGCGCTACCAGGAGTCAGAAGACATGCTAGAAAAAGCTGTGGTTCTTCCTGACAAACTTGCAAAGAGTAGAACCCTCTATCTTAAACACGTGCAGGCGCTGCGTCTGATGCAAGAACGAAACGAGATGCTTAAAGACAGGAAAAAAGAGCAAGACATGCTAGCTGCACAAAAGGTGCAAGCAAAGCCGGGCGACAAAAAGCAAGATCCAAAGAAGCTGCCAGAGAAACCTCCTGAAAAGAAAGCCGACGAACCCTATGTCCATCCCGGTTTTTGTGTGACAGACGGTCTTCAAACTGAACCATGTCGCAAGAATCAATCTGCCTCTGCGGGATACGAGGTGCAGGAACAAACCACATACTACTCAGGTAGCAAAGAAGAGAAAGCTTCCAACAAAATTAGCTCGTTTTCTTTTTCAACCGGTGTTTTTAGCCCGATTCCAGTCAAGGCAAAAAAGAATAGTGGCGCGGTGGGGCTTCAAATAGATCTCATGGCTTCAGATACTGCCTCTGAAGGCGAAACAATTCGAATTATTTCAGAAGAAAATGACAAAGACCTTGTCAAAGCTCTTTCGGAAAAGGCAGAAAAAAGTCATTCCATCGCGGGGGAAATGTGGGCGAAGCCGTGGATCGAATTTCCTTTCCCGCAGGAGGTTTGGACGGCGTTTTATGGGGAGATGTATTTCAACTACCCAGAGTTTAAAAGAGCTGATCGGACAGGAAGTTGGATGGGAGGAATGCAAATCGCAAGAAAATGGCCGACATTTACGCTTAAAACTAGGACGAGTTTCACTCAGGTTCTTGATAGCAAAACCAAGCCAAAAACGAGCAAGATGTCAGGCTGGGCTTATGTAAAAGTTCCACTTCCAAACGACTTATCTTTTACATTAACGAGTGAATACAAAAAATTCACCTATATTGTTGAAACCCTTGATGGTCCTAGCTATGCCACAAACGTCAAAGGATTACTACTGCAAATCCTGCCTCTTGGTTTTGATGTTGGTGTGAAAGGAACCTATGAATTTCAAGGCGATAATCTAAAACATAACATTGGTTCATATGAATATTTGACGGCAGATGGGCAATCTTTAACGGGATTGCTCTTTATGGACTTATGCCCGGCAGCTATGCCGTGGATTTGTCTTTCTGCTTATTATTCAGCGACAAAAACAACTTGGAAAACTGACCAAGAAGACACCCAAGAGGCCTATGAGCAAAACGTTCCGGGTTATATGGCAGAGCTTGATTTTAGCGTGTCTCTTGATCTCAAATTCTAGTAAGAAAGTTGTGTGAATCGTGAGCATCTACGACTTAAGTGAGTTTGCATCTCCTCTTTGGGATAGAGCCTATTCCCAGGCTGTTGACAGATTTTCTAGCGAAAAATTTCTAATCCCTCAAGCGGTTCTAATGGAAGTTGCGGGCCGTTTTGTTTACGAGGCTGCTGTTGAACTGGGGGCCTTTGAGAGAGAAGTTGTTATCTTAGCCGGACCGGGAAATAATGGTGGAGATGCGCTTGTTGCGGCAAGACTCCTTCATGATGCTGGCTGCAGTGTTGAAGTTTTTAAGGTGACTAAAAGAGATTTTGATCCGAAAAAGCATAGTGAACTGTTTCAACTTCAAGAAAAAATTTTGGGCACCTTAGGAATCAAACTTAAAACATATAAAGAAGGTGATTTTGAACGTTATACATCTTCCAATATCTTTGTGATCGACGGAATTTATGGGCTAGGACTTCAAGGAAGTCTTGCCTCTGATGATATTGGATACGTAGCGCTTAAAGAAATCGACAAAATTCAAGAAAAGATTGTTTTGGCAGTAGATGTTCCTTCTGGGATGGATGTTGATGTTGGGGACGAGCAAAATGTTCCTCTTCCCGCAGCAGTAACAGTGACTTTTGGTGGCTTAAAACCCGCTCATGTTTTGGCTCCAGCTAAAAAAGCGTGCGGTAATGTTTTGAATTTTGATATCGGCTTTCCCAAAACAGCCGAGGTTTGGGCTTTGAAAGAGCATACCCCGCATTATTTTTATGTTGAACCAGATGCGTTGTTAAATAATGATCCTTGGAGTCATCTTCCTTCAGATGCACATAAATACGATCGAGGGCATGTTCTTATTCTTGGGGGAAGTCCAGGAAAAACCGGGGCCCCAATTTTAGCGGGCATAAGCTCTTTAAGGGCTGGTGCTGGTTGGGCCACCATTGCCATGCCAAGAAGTGTTCTTCAGACGGCGTGCGGTTCTATACCACTCGAACTGACATTTGAAGATCTTTTTGCGAATGATTTTGTTGACCCGGGGAAACTGGAGAGATTTATAAAGGAAAGAAAGGTAAGAGCGGTCGTAGTCGGACCGGGGTCTATGGATTCACAGCTTGATAAGGACGCTGTTGGCGTTCTCGCCAAGTTTACGTCGACGCAGCAAGGATTTGTTGTTATCGATGCGGGGGCTATCAACAATATCGCTGTTCATCTTCAAAAATTTTCCATTAAGCCAGCCCGGTGGATCTTGACGCCACATCCGGGAGAATGGAAAAAAATTGGGGGTGGCGAGCCCACTAGCCCACTGAATCCCGAAGGTTTCAAAGCCGCGAGGGATCTGACAGAGAGATTGGGTATCACCGTGATTTATAAGTGTTCGACCCCCGTTGTCATCTCCGGGGATATGTCAGAGCCTGTTTTAGTTACCGACGAGGGATCGAATGTTCTTGCGCGCGCTGGCACAGGTGATGTGCTTTCAGGTGTTATTGCTGCTCATGGTGCAATCGGCATGAAGGCTTCCATTGCAGGGATTAGGGCCCAAATTATTGTTGCAAGAGCTGCAAAAAAAGCCGCTGAATACTTGGGCAAAGAATCTGTTCTTGCCTCGGACATCGTTATGGCGCTGGGTCAAGCCAGTTTGCCAAACCCAGCAAATAAAGAAGAATAGTTTTCTTATTTGACTAAGGCTTTAACCGCAGACTTAGAGTTTCTGAGTTCGCTTCTAAAATTGGATCTAAGCTTAACCATTTGAGTCAAGTCTTGAGCTTTGCGCCCTTGAAGGAAAAAGCCGGCAGGCGCCTGCATTTTTCCTTCAATCAATGTGTCATTAAAGTTAATTTGGGTTTTTGACATGACAACCGTATCGTCCTGAACGCTCTGGGGTTTGGTTTGTGCCCCCGAGATCGGACTAGAAACGCTATCTCCCGCCAAAGCCATGGAAGAGACGAGGCTTAAAATGGTTGCTATCAGTATTTTCATAGATATCTCCTCTCTAAATAGAGACAAAATAAGGGCATCACCTTCTTATTGAACTAACTCTCGTTCCAAAGCTTCGATAGAGTCATCTGCCTGATCATACACGGATTTTCCCTTTGCTTTTTTTGCTTTGGTTTTTTCCCGGTTCTGCGGCGACGGAGCTGCGGGAGCTACAGGCTGACTCGACTTGGATGCGACTTTTTGTTGAGATTCAGCATTTTGCCGTTTTACTTTTTCCGCAAGGGCTTTGATATCTTCCTCAGAAATCTTTTCACCCTTGGCCGCTTGCTCTCTTTGAATTTCGTCGATTAAAGCAAATGCCTCGTTTGCTTGAGCTGCTTTTGGTTTCGTATTTAGGTAAGTTTTAATGACTTCAATAGCCTCGTCAAACTTCTGTCTCTTCGCTTGTAAAACCGCAAAGTTATATAGCGCGAGTGGGTTGTTGTGGGTTTCAGTCAGAATTTTTTCATAAATTTTTTCTGCTTCATCGGCTTGTCCGCGAACAGACTGAATAATAGCAAGATGAAGCTCGGCATCTCTTTGGCCTGGGACGAGTTTCAAAATTCTTTCGAATTGGATTGCCGCAGCTTGGAGTTGGCGAAATTTTA
>CAILAO010000445.1 GCA_903832105.1 uncultured Pseudomonadota bacterium
AACTATGTCGGATTGAAAGCACCGGGAAGTATCACCTCCGATCTTACATTCACACTCCCAGGAAGCTCGGGAACTAACGGTCAATTTCTTAAGACCGATGGCTCCGGAAATCTTTCGTGGACTGATCAAGCTTCAGCTCCTGTATCAAGCGTTAACTCGTTGACCGGTGCAGTAACTCTCACGTCAACCAATATCAGTGAAGGTACAAACCTTTACTACACCGACGCCAGGGCAAAAACGGCTGCTGTGGGTGACGCGATTACTGATGCAATTACCGATAAAGCTCCGAGCCAAAATGCCGTGTTTGACGCCTTAGCTCTCAAATCGGCGACGTCACATAACCACTCCGGTGTCTATGAACCAGCGGGTCTTTCTACAGATGTCGTAACGACGACAAAGATTCTTAACGGAGCCGTCACAACAGACAAGATTACTGACGCCAACGTGACATCAGCAAAGATTGCTTCGGGCGTTGATGTGACTAAAATTGGTGGTGGTGCAGTTGATAACACGGAGTTTAGCTATCTTAACGGTGTGACAAGCGGAGTTCAGACGCAGCTCGATGGAAAGGCTGCCGGGCCAGCTTCGGCTACCGACAATGCAATTGCTCGGTTTGACGGGACCACCGGAAAACTAGTACAAAATTCGGGTGTCGTGATTGATGATTCGGGGAATGTAGGTATTGGCGCTGCGCCGAACGAAAAGCTCGACGTCAACGGAAAAACAAAGACAATATCGTTGCAAGTAACTGGTTCAACTCCTGCTGTTGGTAAAGTCTTGGTAAGTGATGCCTCTGGAAATGCCTCTTGGACTAAAATAGCCCCAATCACTGGCGACGCAAGACAGTTAGTCATTCAAAATGATGCTACAAATCCAAACCATCAAATTGACATTACTGCAGATGAAATCATTTTGAAGAACGCCTCTGGAAACGCCGTTCTTATCGAAGGTCTCAACGTCACTGCGGATATTGCCGTTTCAGGAGCAAATGGACTTGATGCTGGGTCAGAAGCTGTTTCGACCTGGTATTATATTTGGGTTATCTACAATTCCTCCACAACAACAACTGGAGGGCTTTTTTCAACTTCAAGCAGTGCGCCTACTTTGCCCGTTGGTTATACTTATTGCGCCCTAAAGGGGGCTGTAAGAAACAATTCATCGGGTAACTTTTTAAGTTTTTTCCAAGCTGGAAATAAAATTTATCAAAATACTTTAAATTCCGTTTTAGCTTCCGGTAATGCAACATCCTACACTGCTGTATCTTTAGCTGAATATGTTCCTCCAATTGCAAAAACAGCAACACTAAATTTAGACTGCGCACCCGCGGGTGCAGGAGAATACAGTAACCTTTGCTACTTAAGTTCAGATGGAGGTAACGCGAGAGCAATGGCTAGATTTAAATATAACGCCACATCTGACGACTTCGTGATGCAAATCGTCGAAACTGTCATGCCGCTTATTACTGCACAGCAAATTTATTACCGCGCAGGAATTTCAACGGTATACGTAAATATATATGTCACAGGATTCTCGTTAGAATATTGATTTTAATTAAAATGCAGCAAAAGTTAATGAGTGACGCACACCGAGTACAATTTTTTCATTGTATACTTCTATTTCCACCTTATTTTTGATGTTAGCGTTTTTACTCATCTTAACTGGTTGGCTATAGGACCACAATAGGGAAAATGCGGCAATTAAAGTCAACTAAAGTTGCCAGAATTCTCAACTCTTTTGCAGTAAAAAAAGTCGATACGTTTTGAATTTTGCAAAAGCCTCACCACTGATGGAGCGGGAGAAATATTTGCTGTTCATCTTGTTAAACCGCTTACGGAATTTCCATGCGATGAGACGAGAGAGTGTCGGGTAATGAGACGTGAAATACGATGTCAGAATGGATTTAATCGGCAGTCCCACGTTGTTATAGACGTTCCCCAAAAGATCAATATTTGGAGCCGTTTCTTTGGTGATGTCGATATTGATGATTTCCTTAAAAGAATATCTGCTAATTGTTTCGAGAAAGCGTGTGAGTCGGTGGCCCCCACCAATAGGGCTTTTCCCGGCGGCCTCGGTCTTAAAGAAATCACAGATTAAAAGAGAACCATTTTTATTCAGTAAGGAAGTTATGAGATTAATGCTCTTTTCAAGATCCACATATTGGAAGCTTTCACTAAATAGAATGAGATCGAATGTCTTATCTGTATTAAAGTCTTCAAAGTAACATTCGTGAAGAACCGCCTTTCCCTCAAGGTTTTCTTTGGCGTGATCGGATAGTACGGAGTATGGTGAAATGCATTCAACAGAGAAACCGCGTGAAAGCAGTTTTTTTGCCAACACTCCCGCACCGCAACCGACATCAAGGATGGATCTAACGGATTTAGGAAGGTGAGAAATGATGAGGTCAGAATGATTTTCTTGAGCTTTGACGAAGTTTCCAAATGTTACAGGAAGATCCTGCGTCCAATACCCATAATGAAGATCATCCGTTCCGAGAAAGTAACGACCTAGAATAAGACCAATAGAAAGACCCACTTCCTTAGAATCAATTTTCTGATGCGACATGGAAACATCCACTCCTGAGGCTGTCAATTAGGAAAAAATCGTTAAGCTTGAATGAGTTATCATTGAGGGTCAGTCAACGCAACTCGAAATCAAAAATGGAGAAAATTATAAAGTCTCGAAGAAACTAAAATAGCCTGTTGGGAAGGGGCTAAGAAACAATATATAATCAATTAATACGGGTAGATACAGATTTTTAAAACATGCCAAATCTAAAGTTTTCAATACCCTTTCCGATGGATGGGGGTGAGGGAGTGAGCCTTGAGGAGTTTTAATCATTGCCGCGCGTTATGAACTGGTTGGAGATCTATGAACGGATTCGAGAACAAAAATTCCAAAGTCATCGCGGTTGAGCCAAATGTGGCTGTGGGACAGCTTCTTACTGACGCGATACGGGCTGTTGGGTTTTCCGAAGTCCAGTGTGTAGCATCTGTGCAGGACCTTATTTCTCTGATCGAAGTGGAACCCGTAGACTGGGTTGTCACATCGCTTTTGCCAAAAGATCAAACCAACGCACTCCAGTTTTTGAAAATTTGCACCATGTTTCCTGAATTAAGAAAAGTCAGGATTTCACTCTTGCTTGAACCCAGTGAATCTTACGTTTTACCTCAAGCCTTCGAGTTAGGTCTTTTCTCGTGGCATGAGAAAAGGTTTAAAGATGATACGCTCTCATTATCGCTTGCGGAGCTTCAGGAGATATATGTAGCAAAAAACCAGAGTGATCTGCTGACGTCGGCTGAATATCTCCGAAGATATCTTAAGTTACATAAGCAGTACCAAGAGCTTCTTGACTTTGAAAAGGCTCTTATGGGGCAGTTCCCGGGTGCCGCAGACGTCCTGATCAATCTTGCTTTTCCTCAGTTCACGTTGGGGTACCAAGAAAAAGCGAGGCTAACTTTACTTCAGTCAAAACTGATCGATCCATCTCTAAGTAAAAAGGCGGATCAACTAGAACGAGAACTTTTCGGTGAAGTGCCGCTTTCCGATCCTGGTGATAATAAGGGAAACATCAATATTCTAGGTCTCGAAAAGTGTGTCGTTATCGATCCTGATGAAACCGTTCATAAGACCGTTAGAAAGATTTTGGAAGAAATTGGGGCCTATCAAGTCGAATCATTTTTAGACGGAAAGGAAGCCTGGAAATGGTTTGAAACAAATCAAGAGCCAACTCTTGTGGTGCACGAGTGGAAAATTCCAAAAGTTTCTGGACCAGCTCTTTTGCAGAGGTTGAGAAAAAAAGGAATGCATAAAGTTCCTCTAGTGACGCTTAGTTCCCTTATCATGCCTGAAGACACTCCCCTTCTTAAAGAGATGGGCGTGGCTAATGTGATTGCAAAACCTTTTGATGAGAAGAATTTTATCAAAACATTAGTATGGACGATCCAACAAGATCGTTTTCCGACCGACCTTGCAGTCATGGAGCGCAAGATGCGCCAATTTTTAGCGGAGGGAAACAAGGCTAAAGCCATCGAACTTAAAGGGCGATTTATGGAAACTCCTACCGCCTCACAAGGGAGAAAAAAATATGTCGAGGCAGAATTTTTCTTTTTTGAGCAAGATTATAAGCGTGCGCGAGACTCCGCGATAGAAGCGTTGAAATGGTTAGGGGAATCGATTTTCGTTTTAAACGTCTTAGGAAAAGCTCTTATGAAGCTTAATCACTATGCGGCAGCGATTAGGTGCTTTGAGAGTGCGCAGCTCATTTCTCCAAAAAACATCGAGAGGCTTTGTCAGATCGCTGAAGTAAACTCCGAGCTTGGAAATGATGAAGGTGCGGAAAAAGCGTTGAATGCGGCAAAAGAAATCGATGCTGAAAGTGACCAGGTTAAGCTTGCAGAAGTAAAACAAGCCTTGACGAAAGGGCATGTAGAAATTGCTCGCGATTTGATGAAGGATATGGATTCGTTCTCTAATATCATTGCCTTTTTAAACAACAAGGCCATCACGCTAGCGAGATCAGATAAAACCGACGAGGGGATCACTCTCTATAAAAAAGCTCTAGGAGCAATTCCACAAAGAAGGACCGATACGTTATCAATTGTTTACTATAACCTGGCGCTTGCTTATATCCGAAAGAAAGAATTGGAGGAGGGAATAAAAAACCTCAAAAGTGCCATTGAATACGGTAGTCCAAAGATTCTTCAAAGAGCGAATTCTTTGAAGGCGCGTGTCGATCTTTCTCAAAAGACAGGAGAACCACTTCAGTTCAAGGAAACGATAACAATATTCGGAAATCCTGGTGAGGAAGAAGAACAGAATTTGATGTCGCCAGAATTGGCGCAAGAAAAAGCTTTAGAAAATGCAGACGTCCAGGAGACAAGTGAAGCAAAGAAAGAATATTCAGACGCATTGATTAGGTCGCAGACAGACGAAATTGCCGCACATCGCGAAGTGATTTCAAGTATCGAAATCAAGCGAGGTGATATGTGCTGCTATTCTCTATTTATCGCCACTGATGAAAAGAGAAAAGAGGCAGCTGCACTCCTTCAATCACTTCCTAGATTTTCCCTTCGCAAGAAAATATAAAACACAGGTAGTCTTTTGAGGTGGAGCGTCTTTAAAAAAGCCAACAAAATTGAGAGTTAGGGTTGCACTGGCAACGTCTCTCCGAGACAGTCTCTTGGAGCCTTAAGTTTTAAAAGGTTTAAAAACGTCGGTACGGCATTGATCAAATTAGATTTAGGAATTGCCTGCGCTTTAACGTTGGGCGCATGAATCATGAACGTTGTTTGCATCGATGGAAGCGTGTTCAGAAAGCCATGACTTCCCTGTACCGGGGGTTCGGAAAGGACTGATTTCTTATCCGGTTTATAGGTGAACGTTACGCCAGGAGCCGCAAAGAAAGCCCAGGCGGCGTCTCCGAAAAACCAAGGTTTTGGTGTCGCAAGAGATTTTCTATCTCCTTGCATAACAACGGTTTGGTCTTTATACTTTGTGTTATGAAGCTTCTTAAACAAACGTTCACCAGCCTCATCGGCTGCTTTCACAGAGTCTTGGTCGGAGGTGTTCGCATAAAGAAAGGCAACGCCGCCATTGGGAATGATTGTTGTTTTCTCAGCGTCTTCCGGATTCTCAAGCGATGCTAGATTAACAGTTTGATAGGTTGAATCCATACCGTGATCACCCATGAGGGCGATGATGTCTTTTGGAGCGCTAAGACGTAAGAGGGTGTCGATATTGCGATCAATGTGTCGATAGGCTTCCACATAAGCTTTGGTGACCTCATCACCACCGCTCACTGAAAATGGTGTGGGAAGCGTTGCTTGGAACTCATGCCCTAAAGAATCGAGGAGAGGCTGATAGAAAAGAAGAACGTCATAACGGTACTTTTTCATTGTAGCTTCAGCGACAGAAACAAAAAAGTCATCCAATGTTGATGCTAAAGTCACAAAATCGAGAGGTGAGAGGTTCTGAAGAGGATCGCCATCCAAATCCGGCCAAACAATATCTTGATCATCAAGAAAACGGCGGTAGCTCTCGGGATGCGCATTATTATAACCAGACCGTGAAATATACAAGGTGGCGGAGCTTGCGGTTTTGCCTGCGAGCCGGATATAAAAACGGCGTTTATAGTTGTGCATGGAAGAGCTTTTTGTACGCTCCTTAAATGTAAGGAAGACAAGCTTCGTCGATGCACTTTGCATCGTAAACTCTCCAAGGGAGCCATTAGCGAGGTTTTTGTCAGAATCAAAAAACATCTTCCATTGTTCTTGAGGCAACGTTGGTTTCGACAAAAAAACAAAAATTTGTCTTACTTCATTGCTTTCTGGATTGAGAGTCAAGACGAGAGAAGATTCTTTTGCTTGATCCAAATCTTTTTTCAGGTCTTCGGGAACTTGCCATCCTTCCGCGCGAGATAGTTTGGCAAAGTTAAGTTCGACTGTTTGGGGGGAGCCAGTTTTTTTATCGTCGGGGTAAGTAATCCCTGCATCCGCTGAACGCCGAGGAGAGGTTCCGTCAACTCCGACATAGGATACCGAAATGATGTGGCGATTTTGTCTCTTTAGGGTCTCAAGCAGTGTTTCGGCCGCATTATCAGCGGAAAAACCGAACATTTTTTTACCATCTTTCATGTATTTGTTGGCGATGATCCCGTTGACGTCAGGATAGGAGCAGGTGCTGGTTGCTGCGTGACTTGAAGCGGTGAGAGTGGAAAACACGGATGCGGTTTCTTCCGCACGGAAAGACTGCGTGTATAACCATCCAAGCCCTTGAGGGGCATTAAGTTTTCCCGCTAGGTATAGGGTTTTCAAATGATCAGGTTTTAACGCATCGAGGCTAATAAAAAAACCGTGAGCATTAGCTTCAGCATAAAGTGACGTAGAAAAAAATAGACCTATAAGCACGGCAATAGAGGACAATGTTTTCTTCATGGAAGAAGTTTCCGTTCTTTCATAAGTGAAATGACTTTTTCAACGACTTCGTCAAATGTGAGACCACTGGTATCTAGTTCCAAGGCATCGTCAGCTTTTTTTAAAGGCGCGCTTTTACGGCTGCTATCCTGCAAATCTCTTTGAGCGATGTCACGCATCATGTCGGTTAAAAGCTCCGGAGAAAAGGTTTGAGGTTTCTTGGGACTTTTTTCTTTTGAAAGCTGGAGAATACGGCGTTTCGCGCGTTCTTCAAGACTCGCGATCATGAAAATTTTCAGATCCGCCTCAGGATAAACGACAGTGCCAATGTCGCGACCATCCATGACGACTCCCGTATGGGCCATCGTGATAAAAGACCGCTGGATAGGGAGCAGCTTTTCTCGAACAAGTGGAAGTTTGGCCACACGACTTGCGTTGTTGCCAGATCTCACAGATCCGATTTCAGGTGATAGATTTCGACTCTGGTAAAAAATATGGCCCGTCTTAGAATCCCATCTCAACGTATCTTTAAAAGAGTCTATAAGTTGGCCGAGACTTATTTCATCGTCGAGATTTAGTCCTTTTTCCTCGCCGATAAGGCCGACAGCTCTGTAAAGCAAACCTGTGCTGAGGTAAATCCAACCCGTACTTTGACAAACAGTGGAAGAGACCGTGCTCTTACCGGAACCCGCGGGACCGTCGATGGCAACCACGCGATTTTTTCTGATCATGAAAGAGATCCTTTATGAGGCAAGACTTTTTCAACGAATTGACCCATGGCGAGAAACTTTTTAATTCGATATTCGCTGAGATCGTTGGGAGATAGTGCTTTTAACTCCATGAGGTCTTTTAGAATTTGCTTCTTTATATGCTGCGCTGTGATGTCAATGCTGCGATGAGCGCCCCCCTCGGGTTCATCAACGATAGAATCGATGATCCCTAAACTAAGGGCATCGGTCGCCGTGATTTTCATGGCGACAGCAGCATCAGAGGCTTTGGAGGCATCCTTCATAAGAATTGATGCACAGCCTTCCGGAGAAATAACAGAATAAAAGGCGGTCTTAAGCATATGCACACGATTGCCAACTCCGAGAGCAAGAGCGCCGCCGCTCCCCCCTTCGCCCACAATGATGACAATAATGGGAACCTTTAGTCGAGCCATGACCATGATGTTTTTTGCGATAGCTTCTGATTGACCGCGTTCTTCCGCTCCGATACCTGGGTATGCACCGGGCGTGTTGATCAGTGTCACAATTGGAAGACCGAACCGTTCCGCGAGAGACATGAGGCGCAAGGCCTTCCTGTAGCCTTCTGGTTTTGGCATACCGAAATTTCGATAGATACAATCTTTGGTATCTTTTCCTTTTTGATGGCCAATAATGACGACAGGAAACGTGTTAATTTTTGCGATGCCGCCTACGATCGCTTTATCGTCATAAAAATTTCGATCACCGTGCAGTTCGATGAAGTTGGAACACATTGCGCCAACGAGATCGATCGTTGTAGGCCTCCTTGGGTGACGGGCTAGCTGGACCGACTCGTAGGGGGTCAGTGCCGAAAAAATTTGCTGGCGAAGCTGTTTTGCTTTTTCATTAAGCTCGCCAATTTCCCGATCAAGGTTGATGGCTTGTGAAGTGGCCAGACGACGGAGTTCATCGATTCTGAGTTCGAGATCAGCAATCGGTTTTTCGAGGGGGATATATTCCATAAAGAGCAAGTTTCCGAAAATAAAGGGAATAAGTTGCCAAGAACAAATAAACCTTGGTAAACTAACTATAGACAGTAAACATGAAAGGGAAAGCGATGGTCAAGTCGGAACTGATCGAAAATCTTGCTGAACGAGCCGATATCACGCTCGCCAAGGCTGAGGAAATTGTTGACCTCTTTTTTGATTCCGTCACGGATACTCTGGTTAAAGGAGGACGTGTGGAAATTCGCGGGTTTGGAGCATTTACCGTCCGTGAATACAAGTCCTATGAGGGTAGGAATCCAAAGAGCGGTGAAAAGATAATGGTTCCACCAAAGAGGCTTCCGTTTTGGAAGACCGGTATGGAACTAAAGCAGAGAGTTGATTCAGCTTTTTCAAAAAAATAGCTTGATAAACTTGAGCGCATTCCTCCACTAGCTTTGGAAAATGGGACCGGCAGCCATTGAAACAATCTGAATTTGTTCAGGTTTTTAGTGGCGGCCGGTCTTTTTTTGCTTGTTTCCTTGACAGAATTTTATAGAGTATTAAATTGCACAAGGGCTTATTAATGTTTTAGAGCCCTTTTTAAAATGCAACATATTTTTTATTAAGGAGTTATAGGCTATGCCTATTTACGAGTATAAGTGTTCTCAGTGCTCAGAAATAACAGAGCTATACCAAAAAATTTCGGACCCAGTTCCTGAAAAGTGTTCTGTCTGCCAAGGAGGACCTTTGCAAAAAGTGATCAGCCAGACGTCATTCATTTTAAAAGGCGCTGGTTGGTATGTCACTGATTATAAAGCGAAGCGTGTTTCAGACGAGACTCCACCTGTATCGCCCACAGCGAATGTATCGAGTGATAAAGGTCAGGGAACTTCTAGCAAAGCCGAAAAAACTGTAAAGCCTTCTACTGAGGCTTCATCGACAACATCATCATCGTCCTCAGCATCACCGCCGACGTCTTCGCCAGCGTCATCGCCGATGCCATCACTTGCGCCAGCATAAGGTTTTTCCTCGTTGGATTATCTCACGCTTAAAAAACAGTTTGGTATTGGTCTCACGGGCGGAATAGCCTGTGGAAAAACGACGGTAGCGACTGTCATAAAAGATTCGGGCTATCCCGTTTTCAGCGCTGATCAGCTCGGAAAGGATGTCGTATTACCTGGAAAGCCAGTCTTACAGCAGCTCGTAAATTATTTTGGGACTGACATTTTAGCTCCCGATGGATCGCTTGATAGAAATGCATTCTCAAAGTTTGTTTTTGGATCCAGGGGGGTACGTCTTTGGGTTGAGAGGGTGATCCACCCGGCGGTTCGTGAGTTACTTAAAGAAAAACTTAAAGAGGCTCAACTTTTCGCTAAACCGAGCCTTTGGTTTTATGACTGCGCGTTGCTGTTCGAAAACGAGGGGTATAGAGACTTTAGAGAAATATGGTACGTTAAGTGTTCACGAGAAACCCAAACAAATCGTTTAAAGGAACGAGGGACAGGGCTCGAACAGGCTGAACGTATCATTAGCATTCAAAAACCGCCCGAAAAGGGGGAAAAACTGGCAGATTTCGTGATTGATACCGATAAACCTATTGAAGAAGTTAAGCTGCTTGTTGCAAAAAAACTTTCTACAATCGGTCTGATTTTTTCATAAATAAAAGAAAGCGCTTTGCATGAAGTTATCACTGGTCATTCCCGTCTATTGTGAAGGTCATCATCTGGAAGATTTTTTTGGCCACCTCTTTGCGGTGGAGTTCCCTTGGGATGTTGAGTATGTCGTTGTTGATGACTGCAGCCGGGATAACTCGTGGGACATTATTCAAAAGATCGAAGCGAACACTAAGTCAAAAACAATTAAGGTATCTCGTCTTCCGCGGAACAGTGGTAAGGGCGCAGCACTCAGGAAGGGTTTTGAGCTTGCCACGGGAGATGTGATCGCCATTCAAGATGCGGATTTCGAATATGATCCACATGACCTTAGAAAACTCGTGGAGCCTGTCGCGGCGGGAAAGGTTGAGGTCGTTTATGGAAGCAGGTTTTCTCAGGGCAGTCCCATGGTTCATCGAACGTTTCACTATCTTGTAAATCGCGCGTTAACTTTTTTTTCAAATGTTATGAGCGGCCTTTATTTAGGCGACATGGAAACTTGCTACAAGATCTTTCGCGCGGATATTTTGAAGGCGTTAAAGCTCAAGTGTGATCGGTTTGGATTTGAACCCGAAGTGACGGCAAAACTAGCAAAGTATAATCTCAGATTTCATGAGTACCCCATTTCGTATTATCCCCGAAGCTATATGGAAGGGAAGAAAATTTCCTGGCGGGATGGTCTTGCGGCTCTCTGGTTTATCATTAAATTTAATCTTGAATCTCCGGACTTGGAAACGAAATCGAAGATTCAAGAGAGCTTGAAAAAAACACGCACAGCGGGGTGGAGTGCCGTATAATGGCCGCTTGATCAGAACGTTGAAGTGGTCTTCGATTGTTATAGGGGAGTAGATATGAGGCCCCTGGTTGGAAAGTTCGAGGAACTTGGTTTAATTGAACACCGGAATGTATCCCTTGAAGAGAGGATATTCCGCGACGATTGGCGTAAAAAGCACCATAAAAATGTCGCATTATACGTTGCCGTGGTAGGAGTGCTTTGCAATCTTATAGCCATTATATTTATTCCCTTTGTTGCCACGCCCGTTGATGCGGCAATCCTTATGCCAAGTCATATTCTGCAGCTAATCATGATTTTTATTTGGTTTTTTTTCTCGCTTAGATATTCGGGGTTTAAATTCGAAAATGAAATCATGCTGCTTATTATGTTTACGATGGACCTTCCATATACCTACGTGTTGCGAGGTATACTGCTCAACGTTAATGACTACGGGTCGCCGTTCATCAGGGGACTGCTTGTACATGTCGCTTTGACTACTTTTTCAGTTATTCTTGCTCCTGTAAAAACGAGACTGGCGACTCTTTTAGCTTTAATGTTTATTTTTGCAACGTTTTGGTCCTGGTTCCCTATGATAAATGCCGATTTTTC
>CAILAO010000446.1 GCA_903832105.1 uncultured Pseudomonadota bacterium
TCGGCCATAAGTTGGGCGAATTTGCCCCAACTCGTGTATTCCACGGGCATTCGGGTGATAAGAAACTTAAGGAAGGTCTACCAGGGGCACCAGGAGCTGCCGCGCCAGGGGCAGCGCCAGGAGCGGCACCGGGAGCAGCACCAGGGGCAGCGCCAGCGGCACCAAAAGCCGGCGCACCCAAGTAATAAGCTTATTTATTTGGCAGGAGTATAGAACATATGACAGAGCAGAAAACTGAAACATCGCGTTCCAAGCTAAGAGCAGCAAGAATTGCTCCGCGAAAAATGAGGCTTGTTGTAGATATGGTCAGGGGCAAACCAGTGCAGACTGCTCTTGATATTCTTAAGCTGACTAATAAAAAAGGCGCTCCGATTGTTTCGAAATTAATTCATTCGGCGATTACCAACGCAACGTCACGTTCGACTGTTGATGTTGACAGACTTTATGTTGCGGAAGTGTTCGTGAATGAAGGACCTGTTTTAAAACGTTTTATTCCGAGAGCACAAGGTCGTGCGACACCCATTCGTAAGAGGATGTCACACATCACCGTTAAACTTTCGGAAAAATAGTTATAATAGTGAATTTTGTTTAACCGATTTTTTTTGAGGTTATTCGTGGGACAGAAAGTAAATCCAGTTGGTTTTCGTCTTGGTATCAATCGAGGGTGGCTGTCTAATTGGTATGCTGATCACGACTACGCAAAACTTCTTCAAGAAGACATGCGCATTCGTAAGTATATCGAGAAGAAGTTTGAGTCGGCCGGTGTTTCTAAGGTTGAGATAGAACGTGCCGCCAAAAATTTAAAGGTGAACATTTACAGTAGTCGACCCGGGATTGTTATCGGTAAAAAAGGTGCGGGCGCTGAATCGCTCAGAGACGAACTAGTAAAGTTTTGTAAGATTGCTTCTGGTGAACCGACTCTTAACGTTTTTGAAGTTAAGAGACCTGATTTGGATGCAAAGCTACTCGGCGAAAGCATCAAGCAACAGCTAATTCGTCGTGTGTCTTTCAGGCGAGCTATGAAGAAAGCAATTAGCGCAGCCATGAAAGCCGGAGCTAAAGGTGTGAAAATTAGCTGCTCAGGTCGTCTCGGTGGAGCGGATATGTCGCGGACTGAGTGGTACATGGAGGGGCGAGTGCCGCTTCATACTCTGAGGGCCGACATCGACTACAATACCTCAGAAGCATTAACGACCTACGGTTTGATTGGTATTAAAGTTTGGATATTCCGCGGTGAAGTATTGTCAAGAGGACGTGCCTATTAGCACAGGAGTCGAGATAAGTTATGTTACAACCGAAGAAGACAAAATATAGAAAAATGCATAAGGGCCGGATTAAGGGGGTTGCGAAGTCTTGCAATACTCTGGCGTTTGGCGATTTGGGTTTGGTTGCCATTGAAAGCGGTAAGATTACAGGCCAGCAGATTGAAGCGGCTAGGGTTGCTATGAGTAGGGCAACGAAGAAGGGCGGTCAAGTCTGGATCAGAATTTTCCCCGATAAGCCAATTACTAAAAAGCCTCTGGAAGTCAGGATGGGAAAAGGAAAAGGCGCCGTTGATCACTATGTGGCAGTCGTGAAACCTGGCCGTGTGATTTATGAGATGGGCGGTGTTTCTTTTGTTGATGCCGAAGAGGCTCTGCTTTTGGCGCGTTCAAAACTTCCAATAAAAACAAAACTGATCACCAGGGCAAAAGATCCTTGGATCATCGGTAAAGGCGTGAAGGTTCGGGCGTTTATTCCACCGCCACCGGAAAAAGTGGAAAAGCCAGCGGCAGCAGGAGCGGTAGTGGCAGCACCAGCGCCAGCACCAGCAGAGAAGCCAAAAGGCAAGGGAAAGAAAGGCGAGTAATAAATGGAATTTAAAAAGCTTACAGCAGCGGAAATGAGATCTTACGAAGCGGCGCGTTTACGTCAAACTGAAAATGAGGTGAGAAAGGAACTCGCCAGTATTCGCATGGATATTTATACAGCAAAGTCGCAACAAACAGGTAAGATCAGGGGATTGAAGAAGGCACTAGCGCGACTTATGACGGTTAGGAACCAAAATACGCGCAAGGCGCAGGTGCAAAAAGCCATAAAAGCATAGTTTAATCTATTTTAAAAATGGAGAGATTGTGAGCGAAGTAAAAAGTAAGAAAAAATTGCATAGTGATCAATCGGCTGAACGCGCGGCGGAAAAGAAGGCAAAGGTCATTCGATGTGTGGTCACAAGTGATTCCATGAGTAAGTCACGGATAGGGATCGTGGAACGCCTTGTAAAGCACGCTCGCTATGGGAAATACATTCGACGAAAGACAAAGTTTATGTTCCATGACGAGGACAATACCTCGAAGCTTGGAGATCAGGTACTGATTCGTGAGACGAGACCACTCAGTTGCCGCAAAAGGTTTATGTTGGTGGACGTTGTTGAGCGTGCAAAAGAATAATTAAGGGAAGAAATTACGGGGCGAAAACTATGATACAGATGGAAACAGTTTTACAGAGTGGTGACAACTCAGGAGCGAAGAGACTAAAGTGTTTTAAGGTCTTAGGCGGTAGCAAGAGGACCTTTGCAACTGTTGGGGACGTGATTGTTGTGTCAGTGAAGGAAGCGCTTCCGGATAGTAAGGTTAAAAAAGGTTCGAAGCACAGGGCAGTCATCGTGAGAACCGCACAACCGATTAAACGTCCCGATGGAAGTGTGATCAAGTTTGATGAAAATGCTGCGGTTCTCATTAAAAGTGACGATGGGGAGCCGGTTGGAACTAGGATATTTGGGCCGGTCGCCCGTGAAGTTCGTACGAAGGGATTTGTTCGTATCGCTTCACTTGCTCCAGAAGTTCTTTAATTTGTTTATGATATTTTAAAACGTTGAGGGAAGCCGTGAACGAAACAAGAAAAAAACCGAGATTAGCAGAACATTATCTGAAGATCAGAAGTGAGCTCCAGAAGGAGTTGGGCGGTACCAATTTTATGGAGATTCCGCGATTACAGAAAGTCATTCTGAACATGGGTGTTGGTGAGGCGATTCAAAACAGCAAGTTGCTTGATGCCGCTACGAAGGATCTTTCGACGATCGCGGGCCAAAAAGCTGTGATCACGAAATCCAAAAAGAGCATTGCGCAGTACAAATTGCGTAAAGGTCTTGCGATTGGGTGTTGCGTGACGCTTCGAAAAGAGCGTATGTACGAGTTCCTAGACCGTTTGATCAATGTGGCTGTTCCCAGGATTCGCGACTTTCGTGGTTTTTCTCCAAAGGCGTTTGATGGACGAGGGAATTACTCTCTAGGGATTAAAGAACAGATCATTTTTCCGGAAATCGATTACGATAA
>CAILAO010000447.1 GCA_903832105.1 uncultured Pseudomonadota bacterium
AACGTGATCTCTTTCGGAAAACTTTTACTTGATCAGCCACACTTCGTCGTATCTCTCGTAGAAGTTTTAGCGAAAAAGCTCAAGCTTCAAGAAATAGATCACGTTTAAGTTATAAGTCGAAGATTAAGATGAAACCTAAGATTTACAAAGCTTTCAAGCTAATTGAGTACACTAGCATTATCGCCCGACTCAAATCATCGTTGAATCGAAAGAGGTTTGTCGCTCTCAACTTGCAACTTTAGCGCTTTGTAAAGAGCGGAATTTTTGCCGATCTTCTTCTTTGTTTGGTCGGATAGTTCGGGGATCACCACAATTGAGTTGAGGCCTTTAAAGGAATATAAAAAAGGAAGACCAGGCTTTAGGTCGATATATTGAACGCGTTCTTGCTTTCGATCATAAATAGCAATGCTGAGGTTGAAAACGGGGCCGTTATTGATGTTCTTAGGCAGAAATCTGACGGTTTGAGGATAATCAGTAGATCTTAATGTGACACGGCTTTTTAACGAGATTAGAGTCGTGGCTGGCCTTGGAATCATGACCTCTTTCCCGTGAGACAATGCATCAGAATCAAAAAAAGCCGACTGAGCCTTTCCTTCGACTGAGATCACAAACAAAAGAAAAATAATTGCTTGTACAATTTTCATAAATTTACACAAATCGGTTTTGAGTTTTCCGCAACGACGTCCGATTTTAGCTAGTCTTTTCGTATTTTGCAATACACGTTCTTTTTATCATTCCGAAATCATTGGAAATTAAAGATTAATTCGCAATATTACCTAAAGTTTTTCTGCTTTTTCTCCGACAACTCCCTGTGAGGCGGATTTGGTTTTATTGCCTCAAATTACAAAGTGTTTTTCGGAGAAGAGTATGCGTTTTTCATGCCTTACAACCATGCTGAGAACTGGAATTCTGATACAAGGACTTTTTCTTGAGGCAAAGCCGGCTCTAGCTCAAAAGGAGCATGAAGTTACCATTTCGCCGCAACTCGTTCGTGGTTTTGAGGGGGAAGAAAAGGAGATGAATCTCCTTAATCGCTTCGGCCTTGCGCCAAGCATACAGGTATCTCAATTGGAAACCACAGATCCTAGCGAGCTTTTGAAAATGTTGGCCCCAAACTTAAAAGACTGCGAGCTTCGTAGGCAGAAATTTGCTGAAGCGAGCAAGAAACAAAGCGTGCACGAATATTACGAGGTTTATTATAACGATACGCTTGTTTACAATGCCTACCTTTCTCTTCATTGGTATCAGGGAAAGTTATCTATGGTGCGAGGGCGGTTTCCAAAGCACGAAATGAATATTGATTTATATACAAACATGGAAGTATTTAGTCCCCCGAATGATTTTCTGACGTCGTATCTCGTAAGAAATCGCCCCCTTCATAAAATGGACGAGGTCTTCGATGTCATAGGTATCCTGTTTTCTAATGGGTCTGAATATAGACCTGCATGGCTTATCGATTGGTTTGACGGAGATCGGAAACTCGCGGAACACGTCATTGTAGATATTGCGACGGGAGAGTGGCTGGAGGAAGAAACGGTAGGTTTTAATGCTGCCAGGGTGTTCGAAAAAGGACCTCTTGATCGTGATTTGATTCAGGTCGAACTGGAAGGACTTGATGGTTCAGGATTTCTTGACGGCGAAAATTTTTCGGTCTTCGCTCCAAGCGAGACGGATCCACGGGTCTATTCCCAAGACCTGGAATTTCGATTTTCTCCGGATGATCCCAATGAGGCTATGGACTTCAACTCGGTACAATCTTACTATGGTGCCACACGTGCTCTTCGTTGGTTCAAAGATAAATTTGATTACGATCCAGAGCATTATCTTGTCACAGTCAGAGTTTTTCCAAAAGGTGGGCTGCATGGAAACAACAGTGCGTATTTGCCTCCTGGTTTTGGCGGTCCGATAGTCGAGCTCGGTTTCGGCGACGGTGTGACTTATGCAAACCTTGCGCGTGACACCGATGTGATCGATCATGAATTTAGTCATCATGTCATTTTTAAGTATCTAAAATCATCAGAGGGGCAAACTGGCGCGTTGCATGAGGGCTTAGCTGACTATTTTGCGTACGCAATTAATGAAGATCCTTATCTTGGGGAATCAGTAAAGCCCGGTTACGGCTATTTGAGAACGGCGATGATTTCAGAGGAAAATAGATTTGACGATCCGAAAAATTCTGATGAACCACACGCGATGGGTCAGCTATGGTCGGCGTTTCTGTGGGAGGTACGTTCTAAGATTGGCCCTGACATGGATCAGGTTGCATTTTCTTCTTTAGCTTATCTTGCACCACGTTCTGGTTTTAAAGACGCGTTACTAGGTTTACTCAACGCAGATCGCGATCATTACCCTCTTCTATCATCTGATTCTGAGTATAAAGTTTTCGGAATCCACAAGTGTGAAATATTAAAAGTTGCTGTTGCGAGGGGGCTTGCACAATACCTGGAACAAGTTGAAGGAAACTCCTGTGAAATGGAGCTTACAAAACTTGCTAATGAAAGCAGACAGTATACGGAAGCTCATAGAGAGATAAAGAAGAAAGGGAAGACCCTGAATCTTAGTTTAGGGAACAAGCCGTGTGCGGTGATTCTCGGGGAAAAGGCACCCGGTATGCAAGGTATGTGGGGACTATTCGTACTATTTCTTGCGCCTCTATTAATCGCTGGATTTGTTTTTGTAAATCAACGATCCAAGCATTATTACGATTCTACTAGGTAGGCGCAGAGGGAGAAACGTTATGCAATTAGATCAAATTTTGCGAGTTGCCGTGAAAGGAAACGTGAGCGATGTGGTTTTGAAAGTTGGCGTCGTGCCGCGTTTCCGCTACCAGAATGAGCTGGTGTCTGTAAGTGACGGTAAGGTCATCACACCGGAATTGATGGAACAGTGGGTCTTACAGGTGCTTCCGGAACATCACAAAAAAAACGTAAACATCAAAGAACTCGCTGATTGTGACTGTGCTTATCAATTGCCAGAAGGAAACAGATTTCGCGTCAATATTTTACGTCAAAAGCAAAATTTAGGTATGGTCCTTAGGGTCATTCAAAATCGCATCAAAACCCTTGAAGAGCTTCACATGCCTGAGGTTGTAACTAAACTCACCGAAGAGAAGCGTGGCCTTGTTATTGTCACAGGAGCGACGGGAAGTGGCAAATCTACGACCCTTGCTGCTATGATTGACCGGATCAACGGTATGCGCTCGGATCACATTGTAACCATTGAAGACCCCATCGAATTTGTTTTTAACGATAAAAAGAGCACAATCAACCAGCGGGAAGTCGGGCTTGATACCGAATCATTTGCAAAAGCGCTTCGAGCAGCCCTTCGTCAAAATCCAGATGTTATTTTCGTGGGCGAGCTCCGAGATCGAGAAACGACGGAGACGGCGCTGATGGCGGCTGAAACAGGCCACCTTGTTTTCTCGACTCTGCATACAGCGGACGCGGTGGAAAGCTTAACTCGTATGATGTCATATTTTCCCCCCCATCAACATACAGCTCTCCGTATGATGATCGCGGGATGTCTTAAGGCTGTCATTTCACAGCGACTCGTCGTGAAAAAAGATAACAAAGGACGGATCGCAGCCGTGGAAATCATGATTGCCAATGCGTTTGTTCGCGAAAACATTCTAGAAGGGGCTAATTTCCTCCCGCTTTATGAGGCCATTAAATCAGGCGGCGAAACCTATGGGACGCAAAGCTTTGATCAGTCACTTTTAAAGCTCTATTACGACGGCATGATCACGATGGAAGAGGCCCTAAAACAGGCGTCTAATAGGGATGACATGGATTTGCAGATGCGTGGTATAGGCGCATAAAACATATAGTAACCAACCGATACTATTAACAATATTAAAATCCTCTTGATTTTATTTAAAAATATTATTAGTAATGCCCGCGTTGGATGCAGTTGCTTTTCGTTTTTATTGTTTTTTTTGAAACTATAGTTTGGCAACGATGTTTTATTATTTCTTTTTTAGGAGGGTTTGTATGAGTATTTTTTTGAGAGGCGTCATTGCGGGCGGATTGGTGTTTGCTTTAGCAGCATGTGGATCGCAACTTCAAAGTAACAAGAAGAGTGAAGAAACTCCAAAGGGTGACCCGACAGCCGAGAAGCAAGCGTTTGAAGCGCTTCCAGCTGGCGTCGTCATGCGAGTTCCCGTTGAAAACGGCAAAGAGGTCCTCGACAAGGCTGATACAAGATTAATCGATAAAGACCAAGTGAGTGATGCTGCGACGGCAGACGCTATGTGGCAAAGCGGCAAAACACCAGATCATATGGTGAAGTCCCAAGACGAATTGGACAGCGATTCGTCCACGCAATCTTGGTACTATCAATGTGGCTATAGCTATTACTATTGCAATAGCTATTCCTATGGATCTAACTATTATCGCTGGTACACGCCATATTCATATTGGCGCGGCAACTACTGGCAATATAGCTATAGTAACTATTACAATTATAATAATTATAACTATTATTATTATCAACGTTCTTGCTATTCCTATTCGTGGTGCGGTAGCTACGGTTATTAATCCAATTTAGATCACCTAATAGATCTTCTTAATAGATCAAGGGCCCCCGAGGTTTTACACCTTCGGGGGCTTTTTTTATGGGCAAGTTTTTCGGAATTCTGTTATAGGTTGACATTATTCTATTCAGTACAGCACAGTATGAGGATGCATTCATAAGGGAGGGTTTCAGAAGTTATGGATCAAGCTGAGTTGAAGCAATTTATCATTGAGGTTATCGAGGAAATGATCACGCCGGTCCCGATCGAAATGGCAGCGAAATGGATGGGTGGAAAAATCGTGTTACAGCCGGGAGGGGATCAGCAGCCAAAGGATGTTCCTATTGATATATTCTTTAAAAAGGTTGTTGGCATTCGAGAAGCTCTTAGAGTGCTTGAGCAAAAACTCAACAACTATCCAAACATTCCGATGGAAGATAAAGTAACGTTTCAGTCATACATTACAAAGTGTTATGGCAGTTTAACGACCTTTAATATTCTTTTCAAAAATGACAAAGACCGATTTGTTGGTTCTAGCGGAAAAAGCGGTGGATCAGAGGATTCTAAAGACAAAATGACTTTGAGTGAAGCCAAAGCAAAACTCGGTCTTAATGAATACCAATCAGATTAAGTTCTATAAGGAGTTCGAGCCATGGCTATGATAAAGCGATTTGATGGAGAGGTTGTCGAAATTCTTGATGGCCTGACCTTTGATGATGTTTTACTTGAACCCCAGCATTCGAAAATCCTTCCTCAGCAAGTTAATTTGGAAAGCCAACTCACACGGGGAATCAAGCTAAAAGTTCCGTTTCTGTCCGCTGCAATGGATACTGTGACCGAATCGGCGACAGCAATGGTGATGGCTCGTTTTGGTGGGATTGGAATTATCCATAAAAACTGTTCTCCAGAAGAACAAGCGGCGCAGGTAAAGAAGGTTAAAAAGAGCGAAGCCGGCATGGTTACGGATCCTATTACGGTACCCCCGGATTATTCCGTGCGTGACGTGATTCGTGAGATGGAGCGATACGGTATTTCGGGCTTTCCAGTGGTCGAAGGGGAGAAGTTAATTGGCATCGTGACCGGACGTGATATTCGCTTTGAACAAAATCTAGAAAGGCCTGTGAGAGAGGTGATGACCTCGCGCGTGATCACTGCACCGCAAAACACCTCTTTTGCTGAGGCGGCTGAAATCTTACATAAACACCGCATCGAAAAGCTTCCGGTGATAGGCTCCGATGGACGTCTCGTTGGACTTTTTACCGTTAAAGACATTCAAAAGTCGCGCCATTTCCCGAATGCGTCAAAAGATTCAAGTGGCCAGTTTTTGGTGGGTGCTGCCCTAGGTGTCTCGGGAGATTATCTTGAGCGTTGCGAACTTTTACTTGCCGCAGGAGCCAATCCTATCGTTATTGATACAGCGCACGGACACGCACAAGGCGTGATCGATGCTGTTAAAAAAGTGAAAAAGAATTTTTCAAAATATAGCTTTGATTTGATTGCGGGAAATATTGCAACTGCAGATGCTTGCTCTGCTTTGGTCGAAGCGGGTGCGGATGCGGTAAAAGTCGGCATCGGTCCTGGGAGTATTTGCACGACAAGGATTATCGCCGGAATAGGAGTTCCCCAGCTTACGGCAATTCTTGGTTGTGCATGTAGAGCACGGGAGTTAAAGGTTCCAGTGATTGCTGATGGTGGGATTAAATTCTCAGGAGATATTGTCAAGGCGCTTGCAGCGGGCGCAAGTTCAATCATGATCGGGAGTCTTTTTGCGGGTACTGAAGAAGCGCCTGGCGAGCTTATCATTTATCAAGGGAAAACCTATAAGAGCTACCGTGGCATGGGGAGTCTTGGTGCCATGAGTAAAGGGAGTAAAGATCGCTACTTCCAAGGTGATGTGGAAGACGAAAAGAAGCTTGTACCAGAGGGCATTGAAGGACGCGTGTCTTATAAGGGGTCTTTAGCGCAGATCCTCTATCAACTTCTTGGTGGAGTGAAGTCGGGGATGGGGTACGTCGGAGCAGCAGATATTTCCGAACTTCAAAAGAGAGCAAAGTTTTTAAAAATAAGTTCCGCTGGGCTGAGGGAAAGCCATGTACACGACGTTTTTGTAACGAGGGAAGCTCCTAACTATCAACTTGATCAGGAACATTCTTAAAGATTTAGATCTAAGCGACTATGGAACAGAAAAAGAAAGAAAAAGGCGTAATCGTACTTGACTATGGGTCTCAGTATACGCTTCTGATCGTGCGAAGACTTCGCGAAATCGGTATTTATGCTGAGATTGCAGACGGGAGAGTTAGCGAACCTCCATCGACCTTTCAAATTAAAGGTATTATTTTATCTGGAGGACCCGATTCCGTTGGAGAAGAAGGTGCAAGATCTCTTCCGATATGGGTATTGAAAAAAGCTGAAGAAAACGTGCCCATCCTCGGTATTTGTTACGGAATGCAGCTTCTTGTTGAAGCCTTTAAAGGAAAGGTCCGCAGCGCGGCATGCCGCGAATATGGTCATGCTGAAATGATCATTAAAGATTGCATTGATACGATAGCTGCCAAAAAACTATTTTTTTTTCAAATATCAAAGACGTCAAATAGGCAGGTGGTATGGATGAGTCATGGTGATGATATTGTGACCCTACCCTCGTCCTTTGAAGAGATTGGCCGCACCAAGGAGGGTGTGATTGCCTCGATTGCTCACCGGACCCTACCCATTATTGCATTGCAGTTTCATCCCGAGGTCCATCATACAGACTGCGGCAAGGAAATTTTGAAGGGCTTTGTAACGGAGCTTTGTGGGCTAGAGCTTACATGGACTGCGGGTTCCATGATGGAACGCATTGGATTTGAAGTTAAGGAAGTTGTTGGAGCTGGAACAGTGCTTGTTGCGGTTTCTGGTGGTGTGGACTCGACGATCACGGCATCTCTTCTTGTCAAAATTCTAGGGCCTCACCGTGTCACATCGGTCATTATCGATCATGGACTCATGAGAAAGAATGAGGTTGCCTGGGTTGCGGAGAACTTAAAGCGCATCGGGTTGGATGATTTGCACGTTATTAATGCTGAAGATCGCTTTCTCACGGCTCTTGCAGGAATCTCTGATCCTGAGCAGAAAAGGAAGATTATCGGCCGCGCCTTTATTGAAGAATTTGAGACCTTCGCAAAAAGCATCGGTTGCAAGAGGGGGTTTACTCACTTAGCGCAAGGAACCCTTTATCCTGATGTCATCGAATCGGCAGGGCATGGTGTGGGCGCTAAGGTCATCAAGTCGCACCATAATGTTGGTGGACTTCCAGAAAAAATGGGGCTTAAACTTGTCGAGCCTTTTAGGTTTTTATTTAAGGATGAAGTGAGAAAATTAGGAGAGGAACTTGGTCTTCCCCTTGAACTTATTTATCGACACCCCTTCCCTGGTCCTGGTTTAGGTGTGAGGATTCTTGGAGACATTACAAAAGAAAAGCTCGATCTCTTAAGAGAGGCGGACGATATTTTTATTCGAGCGTTACGTAGAGAGCATTTGTATGACAGCATTTGGCAGGCATTCGCGGTTCTTCTTCCAGTGAAGTCTGTCGGTGTGATGGGTGACAATCGGACCTATCAATGGACGATCGCCCTACGCGCCGTGGTTGCAACAGACGGAATGACAGCGAGTGTGGGTGCTCTGCCGATGGACTTTTTGACGAGGACAGCAGGTGAAATAGTAAGAAATGTGAACGGAATTAATCGTGTAGTTTACGATATCACAAGTAAACCCCCGGCCACGATTGAGTGGGAATGAACAGGAAATTTTTTTGTTAGCGTCCCAAGGTTGAGGGAATTCTAACTGACAATGAATAAGCAGATCGCATGGATTTAAAAAGCCTTTTTCAATTCGTTCACAAGATCCTAGAAGAAAATGCGATCGACCACGCCCTTATTGGTGGGATTGCGTTGGGGTAAAGACAAATTGAACTGGAACAAAATTGAAGGTTTTGCGAATCTTTTTGGCAAATGGGATGAAATCAAAGCAATAAAGGACATCGTGGATGCTTGATAAACTTGAACCATATCTTGACTGGATCTGTGAAAATTGGGACTTCTACGAGAGCCTTGAGCCTCAGACGAGGGAAGTCATCGAGGTTTTCGGTGAAATGAAACTCTGAAATTTGGTGTTTTTCGATGCTCTGGAGGTAAATATTTTAAAGGTTATCGAGGCAAACTTATGAAGAAAAGATGCACATTCGTGTTTTTTATCCTCACAA
>CAILAO010000448.1 GCA_903832105.1 uncultured Pseudomonadota bacterium
ATCACGTTAAAGTTATAAGTCGAAGATTAAGATGAAACCTAAGATTGACAAAGCTTTCAAGCCAATTGAGTACACGCCCTAGTTTTATTGCGTTTTCACTCCAAGAACTGGCTAGCTTGCGTTTTTCTCCGACGTTTCAAACTCTTCATAGGTAGTAAAGTGAGATCCTCGCCTTTTTCGTGCGGTGATGACAAGCGATGCAACATCGTGAGGAACTGGAAGGACGTTGCCGCCGAGGAAGAGTTTTACGTTACTTGCAATTTGGCCGGAAGCATAAATCCTGGCATCGGTATTGTATGAAAGCCCGGCTTTTGCATGATCAAGTCTGGCCTGTGTTTTTTCGATCAAAGTGCGTACTTTCTTTAGACGCTCTTGGAGATTCTTCTTCATATCGACGTGGCGGTGAGTCATCTGAGCCTTTGATTTTCCTAGAAGTTCACGTAGGGCTTTCTTATCCTCCATCTGAACCCGCATAAGCTTATTCAGTCTGGCGGATCTAATGCGGACCGCCACTTCACTTCTCCAGTCAACCCCAATATTTAGTTCAGTGACGGATCCGTTTCTGAACCCAAGATGCCCCGTTTTTAAGAAGTTTCTGCAGCTGACCATGCCGCCTGCGACTGTTCCGTCTTTATTTATAACTTCGATGGAGCCACCCACGATTAGATCACATGAAAGCACCGCCTTGATGACTGTGAGGTTTCCCCCGCAGGTGATGTTCGAATTTTCTGTGAATTCGGCGGCGATATCGCTTTTGGCGTAAATCCTCCCCTGACCACCTGTAATAATGCCGCCCTTAACAGAGATATTTCCGCCTGCCCTAACGAAGCCACTCCGGATTGTTCCGTGGACGATCAAGTCTTCGCTGACATCGACCACGGCACCGCTATCAATAGAGCCCTTAATCTCAACTGGACCATCAAATCTGATATTTCCGGTTCGCAGGTTGACATCGCCCTCGTGGATGAGAGCTTTTGTAAGTGATATCTTGCACTCCTCTATAACAGGAAGTCCGGCAGTTAATGCATAGTAACGGCCTGACTCTCGTTCTTCCACATCACTACCAACTGAAACAGATATGCTGTCTTCGCACTTAGGCGGCGGAATCTCATTATTAAATACGTCATAACCTGGTTTGGGAGGAACATTATAGCGAATTTCAGCGATTTTCTGATTGGCTCGTACAATAGCTCTTTGTTGCAATTCTCTGATGTCAACAGCCTCGGAAGATTTTTCATCGTCGGGTTTGGCTGCATCTTTATACACTGGATGTAGGTATGGACCTTGTCCAGCAGCAGCTGCTTTTCCTACAGCAAGCGTTAAGCCATCAAGACTTTTTTGACGGAGCATCGCATCAACAACCAAGTTGATATGTTCTTCGTTGTTTTTTGGTTGAAGATTTAAACGCTCCATTTCGAGTTCGAGCCACTCGCGATTAATTGTATAGTTTGGATTGTCGTAAAGTTTCGTATCGAAATTGATGATTGTAGCCTGCATGTTGTCCGACGCGACCGAAATTTGAATTTTGCCATAGCCGGGATAAGGCTCTTGAGTTGTATCACGGCGGCCCCGCAGGGAGCCAGGTTTGGGAAGGGATGTAAGATGAGGTTTGTCAGACGTCGCAGGCAAAGCAGCTTGATGTTGCATCGTCGGAACATGCAGTGCGCCTAAGAGAACAAGAGGAAGATCGTAGCCGAGCGACTCTGGACCTTTGACCGCCTCCGCAATAGATGAAAATATTGAGTTTTTAAGAACGCCGAATTTACCTCCGGTTTCCTTTGAGAAAATTTCAGAAGCTTTGACGATGGCCTGAATTAACTTGTCGACGTTACTCTGATCGATAAGAGGCCTAACATCCTGAATTACAAGCATGATTTCCTTAGCGTTTTTATTCGCGGCGATGTAGAAGCCTTTTTTCCGCTTTTCTGGATCAACTGGAATAACTGGTGAAGCCGCTAGCGGCATGTCCTCGACTGGAAGCCCAGCTTTTACTCTCAGGAAGGCCGCATGAATTTGGGCAGGGTTAGGTGTGCCACCGATTGCAAGCGCTTTGAGGCTACGTGTTATGTTCATCTTAAGGGCTTCGATGGTCCACCCGGAAGCCACCTTGGCAGTCGCCCTAATTGAAAGTGTCGCGAGGGAAGCTGCGTTTTTGGGTTGCCCTATTTCGATTCCTTGCAGCACCGGAGCTCCTGCCGCCAATGTAAAGCATACTGACGCATCGGCAGGCTTTTCTTGAGCGTTCATGAGTTTTTGCCATAAAGCGTTGAACAGCTTTTCATTCAACACGTAAAAACCGACAGCGCCTTGAGCTTTGAGTTGCTCCATGCGCTCTTTAGCCTTCTTTATTATTTCAGGGGGTGGTGTCTTGCTGGCAAGGCAGACAGCTTTCGAAAACTCGACCTTGACCTTTAACTGGGCCGAGTTGAATGACATGTTGATGCTATTACCTGCCACGACTTGTTCCTCAAAAAACAACTTTCTTTAGTGTTCAAAAGGCTAAGTAAGCGACTGATACCACTACCTAGTCTCTCATTGGCTTTTTTCGGTCAGTTGAGAAAAAACATTAGCCGAAATGTTGAGCAAATGTGTCGTATAAAAATTATACAGTATGTTAACGTGTCAGATGATGACAAAATAATCAGTTTTTTTGCGCTTTAGCCAAACTAATATTTTTTTTTAGCCGAGTTTTTATTGACGCGGATAGGGGCGTCCTTTGAGATCTAGCCCCCCAACTCATTAATTCGCGTATAATAACGGGGTGTGTACTCAATTTTAAAATCGTAGACATCGACTTCGGCTTACTCTTGGGGCATAAACGTGATCTTTTCTCTGAAACCTTAGCTTTTTCGCCGAGATCTTCAGCTAATTCACGACAAAGTCAGCTGGCTAAGCTAAAGTATTCCGAGAGAGATCATGATTAGGCAGCAAGATGACGAAAAAGACTAAGTCTAAGCGCTAGAAGGGTTTCTGGCTTATTGAGTTCACGCTCTAGTTTATTATGCCAAGTTTTGCGGGTTGAAGTGGTTTGTTCTGATCAGATATTCACATAAAGGGATATTGTAATGATTATTCTATCGATTAACTCCGGGAGTTCTTCCGTCAAGTTTCTTGTTTTTGATTATAACGAAGGCTTGACCCTTGCCACGGGAATTGTAGAGAGAGTCACTGTCGGAAATAGTTTTATCAAATATAGTGTAAAGGGTTGTGAACCGACGCAGGTTAGTCACAATTGTCCCGATCACAAGGAAGCGATTCAGTTGATCCTTAACACACTCGTTGATCGGAATGTGAGGGTGCTCGATAGTTTAAATCAAATTTCAGCAGTAGGTCATCGCGCCGTTCACGGAGGAGAGAGATTTACGAAATCAGTTATCATCGATAACGACGTGATCAATACAATGAAAGATATTTCTGATCTTGCCCCCTTGCACAATCCGCCAAACATTCTCGGAATGGAAGCTGCGATGGCCGTTTTACCGCAAGTGCCTCATATCGCTATTTTCGATACCGCTTGGCACCAGACTATGCCGCAGCACGTTTATATGTACGCGCTTCCGCGTGAGTGGTATGAAAAATACCACGTCAGAAGATACGGTTTTCACGGGACGTCTTTCCTTTACGTGGCAAAAAGGGCGGCAACGCTTTTGGGCAAAGACCCCTTTAAATGTAACCTTGTATGTCTTCACATCGGCAATGGTGCTTCGATTAACGCAATTAAAAATGGTTGTTCGTATGATACCAGCATGGGCTTAACTCCTCTTGAAGGACTTATCATGGGAACGCGTTCGGGTGACCACGATCCCGCCATCGACCTTTACATGATGGGTAAGGAAAACATCACTCCAAAAGCGATGAATGACCTACTGAACAAAAAGGCCGGGGTGTTGGGAATCACTGGAAAGTATACTGATCGCCGTGATGTTCAGATTGCCGCTGAGTCTGGTGATGAGAAAGCTAGACTTGCGATCGATATGGAAAGTTATCGTCTTAAAAAATATATCGGAGCATATATGGCAGCCTTGGGAAACACCGATGCGGTTGTATTTACTGCCGGTGTAGGTGAAATGTCCGATTTAATTAGGGCAAGGTCTTTGGAAGGCTTAGAATCCCTAGGAATAAAACTTGATCCTGAACGCAATAAGCTCGCCAAAACGAGAAGTGCTGAAACAATGATCAGTACTCCGGACTCTAAAGTTAAAGTCTTTGTCATTCCGACAGATGAAGAACGCGTCTTTATTGAGGACGTCGTGGCGCTTAAGAGTGGCTCCTATAATGAACACACGAAGTTCCGGTATGCCTTCCAAGATCCGGAATACATTAATAAGCAGAGGGAAACTGAGTTTAAGCGCGAATGTGATCGGAACCCAAAGCTAGCCGCAGTCCAAGTGAAACCTCCCAAAAGATGAGGGTCAATTCAACTAGTTTTTGGCGTGAAGACGCCAAAAACTAGTTGAAATCCCAGTAGACAGAACCAGAACTTTCAAATTTTTTCATCATTCGATCCCAATAGGTATAAATCACCTCGATACCGTTTGGTACTTCCTGAACTGCGTAATCGTGTAAAGGAAGACTGAACGCTACATCCTCTGACATCCGTTCGAGCTGAAAGACTGTCCATGTTTGTTCCGGGTAACCATTGCAGTCGGTGCAATCACTCTGACCGTTGGGACATTCTCCGCCGTTTTTGGGTGGGCAATCCTCCCCTTGCTGAGGTGTATTGAATCCTCTAAATTTGAGTTCACCGCCGATGATTTTATTTGTGGCGAGGGCTGCGAGAACCTTCGCAAGATCTTGCGAGTCTTTAACGCGAGCATGAAGTGGCTGTTTATCTTGATCGAGGCTTGCGATGTCATTCTTTAGAACGGAGTCATCGGAGTCACCAAGCATAATTGTAGCAATCGTGACTGGCACGGTCACGTTAGAGCCTGCAAGGGTGACTCCCTTTTCTTTCAGTTCTTTAGCGATATCTTTCCCTTCGCCGATGTTGGGCTCGCCATCAGAAATGAAAAATATTTCTTTTGTTGCATCGGGGCTTCCCAAAGTTAGAAGATTCTTGGACTGAGTAAGAGGAGAGTCATAGTCGGTCGTACTATTTGAGGTACAAATGGTATTGGAAACTGTTGGTAGCCCAGATTGCTTGACAATGTCAGCAAAGAGTTCATCACGCGATGAGAAAAGTTTTGTCGACTGGAAGAGGATTGTATCACTGAACATGACAATGGCGTATTGCACGCCATTATCGGGAAGTGTTGCGAGAGTCGTATTCAACGCAGCTAAGCGACCGCATGAATTGTTGATTTCTGGGTCGTGTTCCATCATGGAGCTTGAAGCGTCGATCGTGAAGATGATATCTCTTGGAAGCAAGACGAACGGACAAAAACTTCCACTAAAATTTAGGAAAACTCGTCCTTCTGAGTCCACTGGGACTCGGTACGTACCTTTGCCATGAAGAGTATGGGCTCTATCGTCAACCTTTTCTTGAGTTCCTTCGAGGGGATTTTGGCACTCCCAAAGCCACGCAACGCCCGTGTCAACAGGCGCTACCTCTGGCGGAGGGTCTGCTGGCTCTTGTGGCAAATCTTGAATCGGTGGTGGTGGAGCCTTTGTTTTTACGTTGCCGGTGAATTCAGCGCTAGATCCGCATGAGCAAAAAATCCAGAAGAAAGGAAGGAGAAAGAAAACCTGTTTCGTAAACTTATTATGCATATTGGGTCTCCTCTATTGACAATTCTTCGTTAAACGTCGGGGACTCTTCGACTTTTCCTGGGTGAGTACCCCTGCGAAGTTCCCTTTGTGGGGTTTCGGTCTGTCCTCAAAGAAACTTTAGAGAAAATTTACAAAAACTCAAAATAAATATAAATTAATAGCAATAACAACACATTATATTCGCTATAAAAAGGCTTTTGTTGGGGTTATGTTCTAAAATAGCGCGGCTACTGAAACCGTGGGCCTTTATTTGTGGCGAAAAAATGACGAAGTCCTATGATTTCATCCTTGAGAGTCAAGCTGAGGGACACTATAGTGTCGCTAACGAAATAGGCTGTTTCATAGGAGGATTGCACGTGGAATTCGAAGTCTTCGTTCAATTAAAGCAGGAAGTTTTAGATCCAGAAGGGCGGGCGATTAAAGAAACGCTTTGTCGACATGGATACTCACAAGTCAAGTCTGTCAGTGTTTCGAAGCGTTTTTTAATCGAATTTGATGAAAAGTCGAAAGAGAACGCCAAGGATCAAGAGGAATTGGCGACGACAATCGCTCGCGAATATCTTGCAAACCCCGTATCTGAGACATTTCACGTGAGACGAAACGCGTAGGGACATCATGAATCCGACAAAACATACACCAACGATTGGTCTGATAAGGTTTCCTGGATCGAACTGCGATATGGATTGTGCGGACGTTTTGCAGCGATATTTCGGGATTAAGGTTCAGTTTATTTGGCACACTGAAGTTACGCTTCCAAAAATCGACGCCCTCGTGCTGCCGGGAGGCTTTAGCTACGGTGATTATTTGCGAAGTGGCGGACTTGCCGCGCACGCTCACATCATGGCAGATGTTAGGAAATTTGCCGAGAAGGGTGGGTCAATCATTGGAATATGCAATGGTTTTCAGATTCTAACTGAGTCGGGGCTTTTACCTGGCACACTTTTGAAGAACATTTCAAGAAAATTTATTTGCCGTTATGTCACACTCGCGCCTGCAGAGGGAAGAACCGTGTATCACGAGATGTTTAGGGGAAGTCTTTTCACGATACCAATCGCCCACGGTGATGGACGTTATTATTGTTCTGAGGAAGGGCTTAAAGGGCTGCAAGATAACGGGCAGATTGTTTTCCGTTATTCCGATGTCAATGGGGTAATCTCAGACGAATCAAATCCTAATGGTTCGGTTGATTCGATCGCAGGCATTGTGAGTAAAAACGGGCGGGTCTTTGGAATGATGCCTCATCCCGAACGTGCCTCGGATAGATTGCTAGGGAAGGTTGATGGTGCCGCAGAAGATGGCCTCGAAGTGTGGCGCACGTTTTTGTCGTCGTTTCTATAAAGTTTTAAAATGTGGAGAGCGTGGAAATTATGGCCACAAAAACAGCAGAGCAACTTTTAAAAGTAAAAAATGTTGAGACCGTTGAACGAGGGGAACAGATTTCTGAGAATTCAGTCGGTTTTGGAGGCCGCTCTTTTGATAAACTTCTTAAAGAGCATAAACTTTCAACGTCAGAATATGCAACGCTTCGAGAAGTCGTGGGGCGTGCGCCCACATACACGGAACTCGGCGTGTTTTCAGCGATGTGGAGTGAACACTGTAGTTACAAGTCGAGTCGCGTTCACTTAAAGAGGTTCCCGACAAAGGGAACGGCCGTTATTGTTGGACCGGGCGAAAACGCAGGTGTCGTAAGACTTCATGGGAAGCTCTGTCTTGCGTTCAAAATGGAGAGTCATAATCATCCGAGCTATATCGAGCCATATCAGGGTGCTGCGACCGGCGTGGGCGGGATCCTCCGCGATGTATTTTGTATGGGGTCCAGGCCAATTGCCAATTTAAATTGTTTACGATTTGGAGCCAAAGATCATCCTCGAACTTGTTATTTGCTGGAACGCGTTGTTAAAGGCATTGGTGATTACGGGAACTGTGTGGGCATTCCGACTGTCGGCGGCAATATCGCTTTTGATCCAACCTATAGCGGGAATTGCCTCGTGAACGCAATGACGGTGGGCGTTATTCATGAGGATAAAATTTTTAAAGGTTATGCGAGCGGTCCAGGAAATCTCGTCGTGTATGTCGGTTCCGCAACAGGACGTGATGGCATTCACGGGGCGACGATGGCTTCCGATAGTTTTTCTGGTGGCGAGAATCAAGAAAAAAGCACGGTCCAAGTTGGCGACCCCTTCACCGAAAAGCTTTTAATAGAAGCAACGCTCGAAGTCCTCGAAAAAGGGTTGGTCAGAT
>CAILAO010000449.1 GCA_903832105.1 uncultured Pseudomonadota bacterium
AGGGGAGAATCAATACTTCAGCTTCTCAGAGCGCAACACCCTATAGGGGGCAGGCCAATATTTATTTTTACCTACGACACGGGGTTGTCGCAGGGGTGTTGTAGCATCTACCCAAGATAAAAGATAGGAGACATCAGATGTTAGGAGCTATAGCGGGTGATGTTATAGGTTCGGTTTACGAATGTAATCCGATTAAGACCGAAGAGTTCCCACTTTTTTGTGACCGTAGCCGTTATACGGACGATACCGTCTTAACCGTTGCTGTTGCTGATGCCATTCTTAACCGTCGTAGCTACGGGGAAACCATTTTGGCATATGCGAGAGAGTATCCCAACAAGGGTTATGGCAGCATGTTTTTACGCTGGATGGAATCTCAACAACCCAAGTCATATAACAGCTTTGGCAATGGCTCTGCTATGAGAGTAAGTCCCATTGGTTTTGCTTTTCACGATCTTGCTACGGTGTTAGAGGAGGCAAAGAAGAGCGCTGAATGCACGCACAACCACCCCGAAGGTGTAAAAGGTGCGCAGGCTACAGCTGCTTCTGTTTTCCTCGCGCGAATTGGTAAATCAAAAAACGAGATCAGAAAATATATAACCGATACCTTCGGTTATGACTTGAACCGATCTGTGTCTAAGATTCGCATAGATTACAGCTTTAATGAAACCTGCCAAGGAACAGTCCCCGAAGCAATCATCGCCTTCCTTGAATCCAATAACTTCGAAGATGCTATTCGCAAAGCCGTTAGCTTGGGAGGCGATAGCGATACCCTTGCAACAATAACAGGTGGAATAGCGCAGGCATTCTATAAAAACATTCCCGAAGAAATTCAGAAAAAAGTAATAAATTGCCTTGATCAAAAGCTTGTTGAAACAACTCAGGTGTTTTCGCGTGTTTTTTGTAGTGGTCTTGTAACACCAACTAATCTTAAAGCCTTAGGAAGGAGGGCGGGAGATGGAAGAAATCAGCGAAGAAACATATAAACACAAAGATCGCATGTTCAAGATTAAGGTGACGAAGGAAGCGGACGGATTTCATGTGCGTGCGATTGATGAAGTAACGAGAAAGGTCATCGATCACGGAAAATGCAGCTATAAGGTTTACAACCTAATTCGCAACCGGAAGTTTTCCAGAGATGCTGTCGAGGGAATCATTGAGGTGATCAAACATACCCTAAGTGCTTGGATCAACAAAGGGCTGATTTGACGGATCGAATTTAAGAGGATGCCAATGGGTACTGAACAAAAAGACGCGCTCTTTGAGAAAGCTGAGTGGTTTGTACTGACAGGCCGCATAGCAACCGTACCCTACCTGCAGCGTTGTCTTAGGCTGGGTTATGGTCGCGCCGCTATCCTTTTAGATCAACTTGAGGATGCAGGTGTTATTGGTCCCGATGATCCTGTGGAGAAGTGGTGGAAGCCAGAAAGAGATATTTTGTTGCCGGATCCCAGAGAGGAGCAAGGAGAGGGATGAACACAATACCTTTGAGGAGGAAGATGTGCGTAATCACCGTAAAGGATAGAAATGGAAACTCCTAAAAGACGGATCAACATACTCATCCTCGAAGATGATTTGTCGACTCTATGCAAGATTTTTAATGTCTTACGTTCCCTCCGGTTTGATTTTTCCATTACGGTTCTGTCCCGGTACGACTATGTGGAGAAGTTAATAAATAAGTCCGATCTAAAATTCGATCTGATTTTATTGGATCGTGATTGCTCGATAGGCGGATCGTTTCACGTCTTAGACCTCGAACGATTTGGAGCGAAGCGGACAATCTCAATCTCATCTGTTCCTCCTTATAACATTGACGCCTTGAGACGAGGGGTTTCAATGATCATTCATAAGAATTATGAGGATCTGAATGGTTTCTCCAAACAGCTCGCTGTATTTATTAAAAAGATCTTAAATAAGGCTTACCCCGAAGAGGGACAAGGAGGAATCTGTGAGCGAAAAACGATTGATTGAGAAAACAGAAGAGATCAATAGGAAGATCTCTGCGCTTTGGAATGAAGTGGGGGCACTTAACGGATCTGTTTTGAATTTTTATAATCCCAAATCCCTTCGAAAGGCAAAGGACGGAATTCTCTTCATAGGGACAACAAATATTTTAAAGCGCGACCAAACGTTAAAGCGTTTTGTAAGGAGGGGCAATCCTGAACTGGATGATTATAACAAGGAACGTTTTTCTAAAATGCGACTATTAGCTCAATATGCCAAATGCAGGATCAAGTTGGCCTATATCAATTGTTGGCTTGGGCTGAGAACCGTTAAAGGCCGCAATTTTCTTTCCGCAAAAACGGTACAAGAAAAACTAACTGCGAATATAAATTTTATCAAAAAAATAGAAAATCTTTCCTTGGATTTAATAACGACAGTAGTAGATGAGCTTAGACCAAAATGCATCGTAGCGCTCAACGCGATGAGCTACCCTAGCAAAAAAATAACAATTTCCGATTCTGAGTTTGAGAAAACAGGGTTTCATTTATGGAATGATAAAACCCCCTTCTTTTTATGCAGCTCGTCGAGTGAATTGTTTCATAATGGATCTTTTGCGCGTCTTAAGTGGCATGTCAAAAAGGCTGTGGCATGGAGCTCGGTTGAGAGAGCCAGCCACAGAGGGTAGGGTAAGCCAGTTCAAAAAAGCTTGTAAGGAGAGGAAGAAATCTTATGGAAAATCAAGAAAGTGAGGTGGAACTCAAAATCTCGACCGACGAAGAGTATATGCGACGATATTCAGCGGTCGGCGAGCTGTATTATGCCAAGCGCTTGTTGATTCGTAGGTTTCAGAAAAAGGAGTTTCGGTATTTGCCGAAGAGAATTGAGGGGTTGAACAAAAAGATTAAAGAGGCGGAGACCGCATTTCTTAAGGATGTGGCTGAGCTGATCACTGGCGGACGAAAATTCTCGTTTGAAGTAGTGGCGGAAGAGTTTGGCCTTAAATTGTACGAGAAGAGAGTTCTTCTTTTCTTTTGCTTTCTCCACTTTCTTTGTAAAAGCGCCAGCAACTTGTGCCCTGACGCGGAGCTTTTGGAGATATTTGATCTCGAAGATTCTCTGTTCGCACGAATGCGTGATTTTAAATATTTCGCACCTAGCGCATCTTTACTTAAAAATGATTTGTTGGTTAACAAAAGCGAGTACAAAGACCTTGAGCAGCATACGCGCAGCTTAGGATTAAGCGGCAAGGTTCTCGTAATTTTCTCCAGAAACTTTTCGAGGGAATTACCAGTCGGGAATGAAGAGTTAAAAATGGAAGGAGAAGAAAAAGGAGGAGAGAGGGGGGAGTTTTGGGATGAGTCTGCGTCTAAGAAAGATGTGAAGAATATCGAAGACGTGGGTTTTTCTCTCGAACCCAGGTATCGATTTGAGGA
>CAILAO010000450.1 GCA_903832105.1 uncultured Pseudomonadota bacterium
ACAAAGCTTTCAAGCCAATTTAGTACACTCCCTAGCGACAAAAAGATGGACTCAGCTAAGAGCCAAGTGATAGAACCATGACCCATTGCGAAGCATGATCTTTGAATCGAATTATTGAGGCGAAATTTTAATGAAAGGTTACAGCAAAGAAAAAGAGGCGGGGCAGGCGCGTTCCTCCCACCTAGACCGACTTTTCCTATCTGTGTTTCTTGTTTTCTTCGGCATTTTTTTTGTCTGGCAGCTCAGTAAAGGGCTCGGGATAGACCGCGGAAGAAACGATCTGAACGTTGACAGTCGGAAACTTTCTTCCATTTCTTCGATAAAGGTCGAGATCCTTCAGGGCGGATCGTTTATAAATCATAAAAATGGAAGTCTTGTAAGTCTTGCTGAACTGAGGGGACGGCCAGTTGTTGTTAACTTTTGGGCTAGCTGGTGCCACGTTTGCTGTGAAGAGGCCGGCGAATTTGAAATGTTTTGGCAGTCGCATAACCAGGAAGATTTGGTCGTAATCGGTGTTTCGATAGATGATTCCGTGGAAGAACCACTCAATGAGATTTATGAGCATAAACTGAGTTACTTAATGGGACTTGATAAAGGTGGGGTCTTGGCCGCCGCATTTGGCATAACAGGAGTTCCCGAGACTTTTTTTCTTGATCGACAAGGAGTCGTAAAGCACAAAGAAATAGGTCCGGTCACGACTCGAATCCTAGAAGCCGTTTTACCTCAAATTACGAATTGATTCGTAAGCACTTGATAGCTCCCCCAACTCCAGATTTTTATCTCGCAATAATTAAAGGGATTTTTCCACTTTCTTTCTTCAGCACCAACTACTGACAATAAAGTTCTTTGCCTGTTTTCCGATGACTTCAAGCGGAGCCCGAGATTACAGGTGTTTTTGTGTACTCAATAACTTCGCCAGATAAGGAACTTGAACCATGGAACTCGCCAAAAAATTCAATCAGGTTTTTTGCTTACCCGAAAAAAGCGTCCTTGAAAAAATTCTCCAAGTTGCCACTCTCGCTCCATCGCAAGAAAATAATCAGCCTTGGCGGTTTATTGTCTCGGAGGAGTGTATTTCGCTCTATTACGAAGATTCGATGTCTTTAAGTTACGATAAGCGGCATTTGTTGAACCATCTGTCTTTAGGCATGTTGCTAGAAAACTTGCGTCTCGCCGCTAATCACGAAGGTTTTGATGTCGACGTCGAATATTTTCCATCACATCTTAATCCTCTTGAGATAGCCAGCATACACTTCAAAAGGGCGACGAAATCGCTTGATCCAATATACCACTCAATATTCACGCGGCGTACTGACAGAAGACCCTACAAAAGAGCCGTTTCTCTGCCCGCTTCGTTCTTTAGAGAAGTTTTTTGTGTGCAGCAGGATGCCGGCTGTCAGATGTCGCTAACCACTGATGCTAAAGAGATCCGTCACATCTCAAATATTATTTGTAATCTGGATTCAATCCGTGATCTCGGTATTCCAAGACCGTTTTGGCTTCTTCCACGGGGACCCCTGAGTTACAGGAATTATATCGATCTTCTCGAAAATTCTGAGCCTCTTCGACTTTTATTGAGAAGAACGAAAAGGCAGATCATTTCTTCAAGCGCAATAGGCATAATCTGGGCTGAAAATGATTCCAAACTTGCTATGACAAAAGCTGGGGAAGCTTTTCAAAGACTTTGGCTTACGGCCGAAAAAAACAAGGTTTCGCTTCAGCCAATAACTGTCTACCCTTTGGTTAAAGGTATGAATGTGGCTGAGGTGTCTTCGCTTAGCGATAAGGACAGGGACCTGATTTATAATGCCGTTCAAGAGATGGAGAAGATTTTTCCCGAAACGAAATCACGACTTGCCGTAGCCATGTTCCGGCTAGGCATAAGCAATAATCCACCGAAAAAGACCGAGAAAAAGCCCGAAAGAGTGCCCGCATACAAAAAAACCCAATGGCTGAGCAATCATCCAATAATGGCACGGTCAAATAACGCTCAATCAGATTTCGATTTTGAGAACGCCTTTTCTCGCAATATTGGGTTGATGAACCAAGAGGAACTTTTGGAACTGAAGCAAAAAACCATTGCTATCCCGAGCCTTGGCGGTGTTGGCGGTCTTCAGCTTTTTACCCTTGCACGAATGGGCGTTGGGGGCTTTCACATCGCAGATACCGAGCATTTTTCTGCGAAGGATATTAACCATCAATATGGCGCTTTTATGTCAACCATCGGAAAGAATAAAAATCACGTCATGTCGTCGCTTCTTTTGCAAATCAATCCGGAGACGCGACTTAATTCGTGGGATTCTAAAATAACTGAGGAGAATGTTAAAGAATTTCTTGCTGGTTGTGATCTTCTCATAGATAGCCTGGATGCGAGCGAGTTGGAGACAAGGCGCATCCTATATCCCAAGGCTCAAGAGATGGGAATACCGATCATAAATGCGAGTCCCATTGGATTCAGTTGTTCGATGTTTGTAACGTTTCCTCATTCAATGTCCTTTGATGGTTACATCGACTACAGTCATAGAAAAACCCGTGAAGAAAACTTTTTAAAGTACATGCTAAAAGTTGCGCCGAGACCGTATTTTCTGGAATATTTAGACACAAAAGAAGTAGACGGTAAAAACTTGATGGGGTCTTCTTGTTCTTCTACCGCAGCGTTCTGTGCAGGTATTTCTTCAACAGAAGCTCTGAAGATATTGCTTGGCAGATCGAGCGTGAAAGGTTTGCCCTATTACCATCATTTCGACCCATACTTGCTGAAATTTAAGACAAGATGGATGCCCTTTGGCAATCGCAATCCAATTCAAAAAGCGCTTTATTTTATTGCTAGGCGGAAGATGTTGAGAAAAAAACCCGGCAATCAGCCCGCGTGATTTTCTTTTTTCCGAAGCAAGAGATCTCTTGTTCTAAGCCAAGCCTGTTCTATTTCCTGTGGGCTTTTCTTTGCCTGTGGATTTGATGTTCTGGTTGGAGTCATTGCTGCTGGAACTTTTGGCAATATGGTTTTGCTAGGTTCGGGTGACACCTGAGAGGTAGCCAATGCCGTCACTGCTACATCGGGCGTATCATCCTCTCCTCTGAACCACGGCCGATTTAAACGACGCTTTTTTGGAGCTTCTTCGGCGGTTTTTGATTTAGGTTGAATGTTGGAAGGTTCAATACCTTTCTTCCTTGCAAGATCACCAAATGAAACCATTATTACTCCCTCCCGGCCTTGGTCTCGTCTTCAAAAATATGAAAAGCGAGATCGAGATAATCAGAGGCGACGTTACTCGTAGAGTTTGACGTGAATATATTTTCTCGCTTCATGGCAGCCTTGGTGACTTCGGAGTTTTGACGAACAACCACATTGCAGATGTATTTACTTAGCTGTTCATCTTCAAGCAGAACTCGCATGGTATCTGAAGAAACCTTGAGGCGGGCATCATAGCTCGACAAAACGCACTTAACATTTATTTTATCGACATCTTTATAAGCGGATACGAGATCTTCTAGTGAACTAAGGCAAATCTTTGCGCCCTTGATTGAAAACAAGTCTGCCCTGAGTGGGATCAAAAATACTGAGCGAACATCCATTTGAGCTAAGGCACATGTCGCACTTTGGGTCACAGCAGAGAGCTGCGGAGGAGTATCGATGAAAATCTTGGCTCCTCCATCGAAATGATCAAACAGCTCGGTTAAAAGCCCTTTCATTATTCCTCTAATATGGTTGGCATTGGAAAATCGGCGGTCAAGGTAGATATTGTTGAGGTTAGATCCAATGATCCAAACATTCTCCTTCTCATCTCCTACCGGTGTCAAAATATCTTCAAGTTTCGCCTTGCCTGAAAGATAATCGTCCAAAACGGGGCGATGATCCGGTATGACCTCGCCCAAGACTTGGGTGGTGGCCGAACCCTGGCAATCAGTGTCGATAATGACAACAGCCCTGCTGCGCGCGGTGATTCGACGACTGGCAGCCGCGAGGTTGACGGTGGCCGAGGTCTTGCCAACCCCGCCAACATTTGCGCCCACAAGTGTAATGAAATTGTCGAAGAGACTTAGGCGGCCCTTCTTTCGAAGAAAAGCCTCGACGGCCTCAGGCGGGACACCCGCAATTCGCCCACTCCGCAACTCTAAACTGCTGATTTGTGTGGACTTAAGCCTCTCCACCACGTCCGAATTCGGACACCCTAAAATATGAGCTAACTCAGAAACCTTTACACTTGAGACAGTGAACATTTTTTCTCCATCTAAAATCCACAAATGTGAAAAGATATGCGCGTTTAGATTTTATCAAATTAGCCTTAGTTACTCAATAGAAGGGGCTTTTTCTGGCCAGATACTCGTCAGTCACGCCCGGCAAGCTGGGGACTTTATAAAAATTAAGACTCTTCATTTTTGATCTCCAAAAACGCTTATATCATCAATAATATTAACAGCATAACATCGTTTTTAGGGG
>CAILAO010000451.1 GCA_903832105.1 uncultured Pseudomonadota bacterium
ATAAGATTATGACAATGATTAAGTCTAAGTCTTTCAAGGATTTCAACCTTAACCCAGCACCATTCAATATACGCCCTGGGCTAAGGCAGCTAAAAATCATCCACCACGCAGAAGAGTGAGCGCCATTTTTGGTACTTCGTTCGCTTGAGCCAAAACGGCTGTACCTGCCTGCATGAGAATATTATGTTTTGTGAGTTCCGCCGTCTCTTCCGCAACATCGACGTCCTTAATCCTTGATCTTGCTGCTGAGAGATTCTCAAGAGAAACAGAAATGTTGCGCACGGTTGATGTGAGCCGGTTTTCGACAGCGCCAAGTTCGCCCCGAATGGATGAAACCGATTCAATAGCTGCGTCGACAGATGCAAGACTTCTCTGGGCATCCGGTTTATTGCCAACGCCCAGATCTTCGAGGCCAAGTTTGTCGGCGTTCACATCAAGACGGAACGCATCGAATGAAATTCGATCAACACCAAGAAGGTTCATACCACCGGTATTGACTTGAAAATCGAGTGAACCTCCCGTACCGTCAAGAAGGACTGTCCCGTTAAATTCGGTCGCATTCGCGATCCGGTCCACTTCTTCCTTTAGTGATTGATATTCATCGTTGAGATATTTTCTCTCTTGGTTACCAATCGTATCGCTCGCTGCTTGCACACCGAGTTCACGGAGTCTCACCAGAATATTTTGAATTTCGTTCAGACCACCTTCTGCCACCTGGATGAGGGATACGCCGTCGGAGGCGTTGCGCATAGCTTGCCCAAGACCATTGATCTTGGCGCGCAATTTTTCCGAGATAGCGAGCCCCGCTGCATCGTCACCAGCTTTATTAATTCTGTAACCGCTGGCTAACCGTTCGAGGGACCTATCGAGGAGCATACGAGTTTGTCTGAGGTGTCGCTGCGATGTTAACGACGAGGTATTCGTCGCGATTCTCAATCCCATGAGTACTCTCCTAACGAGACATCATCTGTCTTGAAGGACGGCCTGTAAATCGTTATAACGTGGATGGTTCTCTACTCTAAATTTATCATAGATCATCCTTGGGAAACAAGACTTTGACTATAATCAAATCGATCCTGATTTTAGGAAAAAGAAAGAACGAGTGAGATTGATTATTCGATTAAGGAGTTAGGGCCTTCTTGTTGCCTAAGCCCGTCGAATCGGTGACTTTAGCGAACGCGCATTTTCCTTCGCTCACTGCTATCTGCCAAATGGGATCGCAATATCGAGAAAAGTTTTCGCTTTTGATCAGACGTAAGGTTTTTAATCGTGACCCCGTGAAGATAAGTAGCGTTATTTCCAGATAATTTTGCCCGCCCCCACCGCACTTCCCCTCGAATCAAGGAGAGTTTTTCTTGCTTTAGAAGTGATTCAAGAACTTTGCTTTCCTCAGACAGGGCAAACTCAAGCTCCATACCTTTAGAGAAATACTGCGACAGTTCAATGGCGCATCCATTTACCGAGAAATTAACAAGTTTGCCTATAGAGTTTGTTCCACCCGTTAGGAGGATTGTACTTTCTTCCGGCACGTCATAGCGAGACTCCTTCCGGTCCAATCCCGCAAACTTTCGATAAGCAGTCATCGCTTCATCGCGTTTAAGTTGACAGTCAAAGAACGGATCAAATTCGAAGGCTTCAACCTTCTCCTCGTGATGTTTTATTTTTACAAAGCGCAGGGCAAAACGGCTGCTGTCTGCGTGGTGAACCACAAGATCACGCGTCACAGCACCGAACATGACTTTGAACGGCTCACAGGCCTCTTCAAGACGCTTGGCATGGTTAACTCCATGTCCGATCAGTGTGAAATCAATGGCTTCGTCGTCGCCGAGATCGCCGATGAAAACAGAGGCGCTGTTAACCCCTATATGGACTGGAAACACTGGTTTTCCAGATTTTGCATTAGCAAGGCAGCGATCCAATGCAAGACGCTGAATTCTTGATGCCGCCTCAAGCGCTTGCATAGCGTGATTGGATTGGGATGAGGCCTCTTTTTGGGAGGAAAAGTTGCGGTGATAATTGTATCCAAAAAAACAGATAAAGCCATCGCCTAACGTGCGATCGACGATTCCATGGCAGTCATGGATAATTGAACGTGCAGCAGCCAGAAACTCCTTAAGTTCCCCGAAAGCTGCTTTTGGCGTTTGCTCTTCCGCAACCCTCGAAAATCCGGTTATGTCGATGAACGCTATGGTAATGAAGTGTTCTGAAGCATCTCGCTGCAGCATCGCTGGATTTCTCAAGATCTGCTGAAGTTCTTCCGGAGGAAGCGCCGTGCGGAACGCCGTGCGGAGCTTGCGAGACTCTTTGTCAGCCACACGAATTGTTTCAATAAGGATCACGAGTGAAGTCACCCCAAAAGAAAATGCCATAAAAAGCCATGGAACAACGACGCCAAAATAAGAAAACGCTATTACGCCAGCAAGAATCATAAGGAAAGGTAGTAAAATAAGAGAGAATAAAAGGCAAAAAAGCCCAGCTAAAGTCGCGAGAACTGCGCTCGAAATCGCGGCGAGCCAGATGAGTTCTACTTTATGATTAAAGGGCGTTAACCAGTTTCCGGTCAAAACGCTGTTAATGATCGAAACCGCAATAAAGCTCCCGTGGACTTTTCCAGCGGGGGTTTCTTGCACAGCCGTATTACCGGTATAAGCATTCGCGATAATAAAAACGATATCGCCTTCACGAACAGAAGAAAATACCTTGGACGTGTCGCCTCTAATCGCTACGAGTGGTTTGGTCTTTGACCATAAAGATTGCTTAAAAAGATTGACTGGGATTTTCCCATCATGGTCAAGAGGAACATCATGTCCATCGATTCTTGGTCCGTCAGTCGATATTTCAATCCTATCCCCGGCCAGAAAACCAAGATGCGGCATTGCGTGATGTCCGGCGTTTCTCAGGAAAGGCGCCACGCGCCCATAATTAAAGTAGACTGTATGACCGATATCTCGAAATGCAGGAAGAATTTCATTTTTTGGCCCATAAAAGTTTCCTTCTGAAGTCTCAAGCCAATCGAGGGATGTTAGAGCTTTTGAGTCTCCTGAGGAGTTGGATGATGGGCTGAAGTGTTTAAAAATGTCATAGCGCTCCGTTTCAATCATCAGGGGCACTCGTCCTTGAATATCGTGTGAGGAAAAAAAGGCACCAGCAAATACGGGCGTTTTAGCCCTCTTTATCCTTTCAACGAATTCCTGAGTCAGTGAGTTTTGAAGGGGTATTGTTCCGAAAATTTTGTCGATGATGATGGCTTTAGGTTTTTGGATACTTATGCGCTCTATTACTGTCTCCCAGAAGGTCAGCGGAGGATCACTCGTTCCGAGTTTCGATACTGAAGGATCGTCAAGGGCAAAGATTTTAATACGGTCATCAAAGGTCGGTTCTTTGCCCAAAAAATGTCGGGCGTAAAAATCCACAGTTCCGGAAAGATAGATATCAACAAATTTGCCCGCAGAGCCTAGAGAAAATATTGACAAGATCAGCGCCACGGTCCCAGTCAGTAAGAAATTTTTTTTCAGTGTTCGCCTTCGAGTCACGTCAGTTCCCAACAAAAGAGAAAAAAAAGACTTCTGGACACTCATAAATCACACCTTAGAAATTAGGAGGTTTTGCTTTAAAAACGAGGCAATACTTTTTATGGTAATAAAGATTTGTTGTAATGGCCACCTGAGTTTCAAGTCTTCACCCCGATGATTTGTCTGGCCACCAAATGTTTTTGTGTTGACAATATGGCTGAACCATTGTCAAACTGTCTGAGTACTCGTTTTAAGACGCTTTCCTTGACCGATGAAATGACAAGTGAATTTGTGCGACAGTTATCTTTTTTTACATTTTGCTTCATATTGCTCTTGACCATGAGATCCACTCGGGCCTTCTCTTCCGGTGATGGTGAGCTTAGGCGCGAAAAAGAAGAGCGAGTCACCGTCGTACAGGAAAAAGAAAAGATTCAATTTATTCCCGGTACTAGAAAGACAAAGGCAGGATGGGTCCTTATCGGAAGCCTTGCAGACGGTCTTATCGAGGAATCAAAAAGTGACACTAGCAATGATAGAGAGAATAAGTCTGGCCACGCGACCATGGGCCGACTGTTGTTGTCCTATTATGCAAAAGACGTTCTTGGAGAATTCGGCGTTGGCTTTGCAAGTCATTTGTTGACGGGAAAAGAGTCAGTGACACGAGAAAATCAGGTGACCCGAGAAAACGTAGTAGTAAGGACTCAAACGGGGATGTTTGATGTCGGGGTACGCTGGCGGCCATACAACCGTTGGGAGATTGGTCCAGTTGTTAGCACCATGTTTGGAGGGGACCTTTCCTTCTCCTCGTCAGAGGTCGGTTCTAAGACGGGTGTCATGACGGGAATTCAGGGCGGATACGGGTACTGGGGTAGCACTCAAGTCGTGAGGCTCAAGGGAGAGATCTTGACTGACCTTACGGTTCCGGACAAGAGATTGACTTGGTATCTCCTAAGCGTGGATATCGGCTTCCCGTTTGTGGGCTATGATCGGTTTGTTAAAACAAAGGACGTTGTTGCTGAAAAGTATTCCTATACTCGGGTGGAGAAAAAAGCAAAGAGCAAACGACATCTCGTTCGTTTTCCATTCGATCAGGCCATGTTTCAATTCGCATCAAATAGTTCTGCTCTAACGTTGCGATCAGAACAATTTGCCCGTTTACTCGCTGTCACGTTTTTCGATCATGCCCCGGGATTCGAAGCTGTCGTGATCAAATTCGTTCCGCGAACAGAAACTCAAGACGAAGACCTCTACCGAAGAAGAATCGCCGCAGTCCTTGAAGCCATTTCGAAAAAGGTCACAAGAATTTTCGATGATGATGCGCTATTGGATCCACCAGAGAGCCTATTAGCGAAAATTCTTTATGCAACAAACGGAAAATCAAGTGTTAAGCCAAGCGCAGACTCTCTTGCATTTGAGTTAAGATTTGTATTTTTGGCGGACGATGAAATCCTTAAATTTGATCTCGAATACTGGAAAAATTACTTCATAAAAGCGCCACCCTGTCTTAAACAAAAGGAGTGTGGCCAATGACAGCTATTAGCAGAGGGGCAATCAGAAAGATTCTTTTACTCAGCCTATTTTTATTTTGGCGTGAATCACCTGTTGCCGCGCAGGTTATGATGAACCAATCAAAAGAAAAAACCAAAGAAGTATCGGTTGTCAAAAAGAGAAAGCACGATTTAAGTAGGCCTTCAGGAACCGGTGTAACTCTTTTTGGTGGATTTGACGCGGGAACTACTTTTTTGCAACCTCTCGCCGGCGAAGTTGAAGGCGTCAAACTTGGGTATCACTTAGGCTTCAAAGCTCTTGGGCAGATTCGAACAGAGGGAGCCGGATTAGAGTTGGGAGGCGGCTACTTTCGGGATGAATTACATGGCTCCGGGGATCTGGATCAAACGCAACCGTCAAATGTCAAAAAGACGGCAAAGACAAAAATTGTGACAAAAGCTGGTTATGCTGAGGTTAGCCCCAACCTTCATTTCGGTGAATACTGGCAGGTTGGCCTCGTGGCGCAAGTTCTTTTTGGGGAGGACGTTACGTTTGCTCCTACCGAAGAGACTCGAAAAACACCGACGGAGTTTGTCGGGTTCCAATTTTTCTATCAAGGTGGCTCTATTTCATATCCGCAACGGGTTGGATTCCAGTATCTTTGGGACGTAAACATTTCGGAACGTGATGTTAGATTTATCGTAATCTCCGCTCAGATGGGCATTGGCATCGTAAAGAGAAAAACAGAAGTGCTAGGCATTCGGCGCACTGAAACCCAAAAGACTTCGGAAGAAGAGACTTTTGAGGTCGATTAGGGTGTGTACTGAATGGCACTGGGTATAACATATACACCCTCATAGACATAGACTTAAAACTTGAGACTTCA
>CAILAO010000452.1 GCA_903832105.1 uncultured Pseudomonadota bacterium
AGCAGATTGAACCTAAGCTTCTTGAAGAAATCACCGCTAAAGCAAACTCGATTGAAAAGAAATTCAACATCTTTAGAGCGAAAGTTGACGGAAAAGAACTAACTGATAGCGAAATACGAAAAATTTTAAAAGAATCAAAAGATAGCGGGTATAGAAAGAAGGTCTGGGAGGCCACAAAAGAGGTTGGCCTCGTCATGGCGCCGGAGCTAAAAGAGCTGGTAAAGCTCCGTAATGCCGCAGCAAAAAAGCTCGGATTTAAAAACTACTACGTTATGCAACTTGTTGTAAATGAACAGGATGAAAAAGATCTTCTAAAACTATTTGACGAGCTTGATAAATTGACAAGAACTCCATATGTTGAAATGAAAAGTGAGATTGACGCAATGCTTGCCGCATTTCAAGGGATTTCTGTTAAGGACTTGAGGCCGTGGCATTACCACGATGTTTTCTTCCAAGAATCCCCCTCAATTTTCGAAGTCGACCTTGATAAAATTTATGAAAAGGAAGACCTCGTTAAATTGAGTGAAGCTTTTTTTGCGGGCGTGGGTCTTCCTGTGAATGATGTCCTTTCTCGCAGCGATTTCTTCGAAAAACCAGGGAAGAGTCCCCATGCTTTTTGTACCGACATTGATCGGGAGGGTGATGTTCGCATATTGGTGAATATCGTCCCGAGTGAATATTGGATGAATACAATGCTCCACGAACTTGGACACGCTGTCTATTCTAAAAACATCCCAACAACGCTTCCCTACACCCTTCGAAATGACGCTCATATCTTTATGACGGAAGGCATTGCCATGCTTTTTGAACGTCTTTCTAAAAATGCGGATTGGTTGGAGGCCATGAATGTCAAAGTTGAATCTCGAGAACTTCTCGACAAAACCAATCGAAAACTTCTCAGAAATAATTATTTGATTTTTGCGCGTTGGAGCCAGGTGATGCTTCGCTTTGAAATGGGCCTTTATGAAAATCCGGATGGTGATCTTAATAAGCTCTGGTGGGACCTGGTCGAAAAATACCAGCTCGTCACACGTCCGGAAGATCGAAATGCCCCGGACTACGCGGCCAAGATCCATATCATTACAAATCCAGCCTACTATCATAACTATATAATGGGCGAAATGTTTGCGTCTCAACTTAACCAAACACTTAAAGATAGATTTGCCAAGCTTTCCAAGTCGAAGTCTCTTTTTGTTAACAATCCAAAAGTTGGAGAATATTTAAAAGCAAGTATTTTTGAGGTGGGAAAATCTTTGGAGTGGCCTCTCGTTGTTAAAAAGGCCACAGGCGAAAGCCTTAATGCAAAGGCCTTTGCCAAAGACTTAAAGAATTAAGTGGTCGAGGCACTAGTTGCTTGATTTTTCCCAAATCGCAAAATCAGGCCCATCCATGACTAACTTCCATCTCTCACTTGGGGGGGGCGTCCAAGCTGTCAGGCCCATCTTGAAAACTATTTTACCGGCGATGACTGCTACATAAAGGCCATTTTCAGATCGCTCAATACTAACGGCGCTTTCCGGTTGAATATTATTTCTCACTCGGATTTCAAGAAGTTCTTTGAGAGGCTTATAAAGTTTGCCATCCCAAGCTTCATAAAGATCATCATAAAAAACAGTAGGGTGACCTGGATGTGTCAAAATATAAGCGTACCCCTGAAGAGTTTTCGTTAAATTGTCACTAAAACGTTCAAGAGGTTCCGTGGTGCGAGTATCGTGATTTTCAACAAAAGTAAGAGCTTTCACCGGCCAAAGTCCAAGAAGCCCCGCTGGATTTCCTTTGACACTGCCAAGTCGCCAAAATTCTTGGTTATTAACAGCCATCCGCAATGCTTCACGATTCGGAAAATCAAAGGCTCCGGCTGATTCAGACGCTGGTACCCCCTCTCCTTTCCAAGTCTCATCGATCCAATTAATAATATTTTGCGCGTTAGTATCCCAATACTCTCCAAAAGAAATTTCTGGAGAAGTTTCTTTGTTGTAGTAACTTACAAACCGCCCACCATAACCAATCGCCTGATCATATCTCCATCCGACAAATCCAACATCCCACCTCAGCCACTTCAACCAAGCAGTTAGGTCGTCACGCACTGCTGAATTAGTATGGTCAAGATCCAGGAAGGTCGGATTCTCCCAGCCTGAGTCGAAATTTGTTTTAGGGAGCTAGTTTGGCAAGGATTAATTCCTGGCGTTAAGAAGGCCAGCTGGTAAGTAATATTGTTGTATTTATTCTCCCCCTCGCGGGAGCTCG
>CAILAO010000453.1 GCA_903832105.1 uncultured Pseudomonadota bacterium
ATTATTATGCACTTAATGAGAGTGTAACTGTAACTGTAAAAATCAGAAACTTTGGCTCCAAAGAAGCGCCCGCAGGAAAGTTGAAAGTTAAAGTCAAAGACCTAAAAGGAACTCTGGAGATAACGTCACAAGAAGCCTCCCTTAAGACCCTTCCCGGCCAAACGCTCGCAGTCTACACTAATGTGTTGCAAGGACGCATTATAGAGGAAGATTCAAATAACATAGGCGAACTTGGTCTTCAAATTACTGTGTATGACGGTGATAAGCAAATTGGCAGTTACAAGATTCAAAAGGACATTTGGCCATTTCCAGAAGATGATGAGTAATCATTTGCTATTAGTAATCTTATAAGGAGTGAATATATGAAAATTCGATTTTTAGCGGTCATAGGCGTTTTCACCATGTTTTCCATGTTTTCATGCGGTCAACGAGAAGCGTCCGTTTCTCAAATTTTGTCAGCGCATTTTGCTTTAAATCCTTTGGACTTCTCTCAAAATGAAGAGAACCAGATCGTCATTAAGGAAAACACGAATCGTGTCTTTCAGGCAATTATTTATGACAGCGAAAATGCTGGGATCTTTTTTGATAAGATGCTTGGTGAGGGTCATGAATATGTCATTGTTTCAGAAGATGACGACATTAGGCTTAAGCAGCTAGAAATCCGAAAGGGAGTTGCAGAGCAAAAGCTTATCTTTGCTGTTTGGAATAGGAAGCAAAACAATACGTTTGGATATTATATTGACATGGATAAGACTGACGCGAGCAAATATTATTTCAGGTTTAGCGAAACAGATACCAAATATGTTGTGAGAACGGACACAGATGTCACGCGTCCGGCAGAATTGATCTACGATCTCTTTCCAAATTTACCAAGAAGGGCAGTCGAAGCAGGGGAAGATCCCGATGGAAAAATCTGGGTTAATGGCGGTAAAGAGTTCATTGTTCCTGGTTCAGCCATCGATCAAGATGTTCCTCTCAAACTTTCGTGCCGGGGTTATGCTAATAACGGACAAGGTCACTTCTGTAAATTCTTGCTATTTAAAAAATCTGTCCCGCCCGTCATTCAATCAGGAGAAAAAATTGAATTGCACGAAGCACTCACTTATTCAAAAGTTGTATTAAAAGATTCCAATGCGGCCAAACTCTTTTATGAACAGCTAAGTCTACCAGAGACGACTTCTCAAGACCGAACAGTCAAGTCTTTTTTGACCCAGCAAGACCCCGGTCAGCAGCAATTTCGATTAAGTTGTTGGAAATCTCAAGACGTAACTTTTGGATGCGATGTACTAATTGAAAAGCGGACTGATACAAGAACCTATAAGGTTCATGACGCCAAAAACGACAAAACCATCCAAGTGATGAGAAATGACACCGATTATGCCGAGGCAGGAAAAGTCATTTTTAACCTCTTCCCGAAACTCCCAAGAAAAACTGTGAAAGCTGAAAACGATCCACAGATCGGCTATCAGATTCCAGGTGGCGAAGAGTTTACAGTTGGTGATGACACATCTATGAAGCTAGTATGTCGTTACCAAAAGGCTACCGATGAAGGAGAAGAGAAAGGATTCTGTAAGTTCGTCGTTAAGAAGCCGTAGGATTTTTAAGTTGATTAAGACGAGCACTCAACTTGTTTATTGTAGCAGCAGACATCAAAATCGAAATTGCTAAACTCGATCTTAGACACGTCAAAGGCAGTGAAAAATGCATAAGCATTTTTATTGGGGTGTGTACTGAATGGCGCTGGATTAAGGCTGAAATCCTTGAAAGACTTAGACTTAATCATTGTCATAATCTTATTGACTTAAACGTGATCTCTTTCGGAAAACTTTTACTTGATCA
>CAILAO010000454.1 GCA_903832105.1 uncultured Pseudomonadota bacterium
AACAAGAAAGTGGGGCTGTGCGATCTACGAGACCCGGCCGGCCACTTGCCGGGACTTCTGCGGAAAAGCCCTGAGTGGCGGGAAGCGGTTTTACGTTCCTGAAGTATGCTCCCTAACTTTGCCAGTTTGATCCCAATAGATGCAGAAGGTGCAACCTCTCGCAACCAATTTTTTGTCAGGGAAACCAATTTGACAGTTCAGTAATTTATCACAAATGACCGCATGAAACTCCCCAATTTAACCTTAAAACCATCTTGTTAATGGCATCGAAGTTGGAGTAGACATACTGTTTGGCCTTATGTCCCCATGAGTCCACGGTCACTGTCAAATTCGATAGAGATTTTTTAATGAATTTAGTTGAAGTATGCTTTAGTTCTGTAATCTCGTATCTCAAAAGTGAGATAAACAACTGAGAAATAAAGCCAATGATTAACGCCCCATAAATGCTGTTATCAGTCCAGACTCTCAATGGTTTGATTTCAATCTCATTCTTCAGAGAATTGAAAATCTTCTCGATAGAGTCTTTTTTCCGGTAAGTTATGAGAGCTTCAGCAAGTGTCAAATTCTTACTTGATTTCAGGCAAAAAAATCCCTCTCTGCCGGTTATGATGTTTTCTTCGAGTAGTTTAACCGCCTCATCTTCGGAGAGTTCAATAAGTTTTGTCTGGATGGAATATTCCACATCAATGAGCAGATTGTTGATCCTGAATCGCGTTGGAAGTTTTTTCCCATGATCGATGCTTTTCTGTATATCCTTTGCTTCGCGTATCTGCCTCAATATTTTCCTAGCTCTCGATTCCAGCTGCTCTTTTTGAAGATTTTTAGAGAAGAAAAGATAGTTCACGCTATTTGGTTTTACGATTTTAATCCCTTGAATCCCTTTTTCTACATCAATCGTAACAGGGGAGTAATTCCAAAATCTTGAAATTATTCGATCGTCGCTTTTATTCAGTTTCTTTGCCGTCATGTACTGCAAATTGTCTGCCCGGATCATTGCAGTATTTGTGCTACTGTTCGCGCCTTTATCAAAAATTACAAGAGAGTCTTGTTTTAGCCTATCCTTTACTTGGAGGTAGGTTTTTTGAAATGCTTCTGATCGTTTGTATTCCCCGGTTCAACGGTAAGACCAATTGGAATGTTTATCGGGTCTGCAAGTTCACTGATGCCAAGAGTAATCTGTTTTTTATCTGGCCGGTGTTCCCGGCTGTATCCGTGCTTTCCGAGTTTTGCTTCATTTCCATGCAGGACTATACTGGTCCAGTCCATATTGATGTCGGTATGCTCAAATTCGTATCTTTCAAACAGGATTTCCTGGATGTCTGAAATGATCTCTTCCCGGTTTTCTCCTATCGTTTCGAGGGTACGGTAGAGGGTTCTTTCCCCGAATGGTTGAAGATCAAAGATCTCAAGGACTTCATTCTGGTTTATCCATTCATGAGCCCGTTTTATGCTAAAATTATCAGCCAGTTTGTAACTGGTAAGGGCTTGTAACAACTTGTTGATATCTATTCCATTCTTCTTGAATTTCCCGAATATCTCTCTGAAATTCAAAACCTGATACAGCTTTGTTACCGCATGAATGGTTCCTATAGGAAAGGATATATTCTGATTGGGAACAATTTCATTGGTTCTTGGTTTTTTGGGCATAAATCAATTAGACCAAGAACACTTTTATCAGTTCAGTGGCAAACTTGGGTTATTACGGTTTTGCTATTCCCTGTCACAATCCGACCGGATAACGGTAACATTCATCTGTGTGATCATCCCCAGCCCCAAACCACCATAG
>CAILAO010000455.1 GCA_903832105.1 uncultured Pseudomonadota bacterium
AAGAACCTTTCAAATATCAAATCGTATTTCAGGGGATCGATTGCCGTTATCCCCAGAGCATAAGCGACCAAGCTTCCCGCAGCAGAACCTCTGCCGGGGCCAACCAGAATGTTATTTGCTCGGGCATACTCTATAAAGTCTGCAACTTTTAAAAAATTTTTCAGAAATATAATAATGCTACGATCACGGATTATCCCTTGTCTGCTGGTGAAGAATAGAGGGTTGGTTAAGACGATCAATTTTCAAAACCCAAAGTATGTTGGCGATCCCATTAATGCTGTAAAAATATTTAATGAGAAAGAAGCTGATGAGCTGATGGTGCTTGATATTGATGCAACGCCTGATAAGCGAGAACCGGATTATCGCATGATAGAAGATTTGGCGGCCGAATGTAGAATGCCGCTTTGTTATGGCGGAGGTGTTAGAACGGCTGAACAGGCACTCAAAATTATTTCGTTAGGGGTCGAAAAAGTCGCCCTAAGCACCGCAGTCTTGGAAGATCCTTCTCTTGTGACACGAATAGCTAAAAGCGCGGGGAGTCAAAGCGTGGCGGTTGTTTTGGACGTCAAAGAAAGTTCTGCGGAAGGGAAATATGAAATTTGGAGGAGTCGCGGCCAAAAGAATACTCAAAAATGCCCGTTCGAATTTGCTCGTCAACTGGAGAAGCTAGGGGTTGGAGAAATCATTATGAATTCTATCGAGCGGGACGGTCTTATGAAGGGGTATGATCTTTCGCTGGCTGTGAAAATTCGGGAAGCAGTGAGCCTTCCGCTGACAATGCTTGGCGGCGCGGGATCCCTTCGGGACATGGAACAGTTGATCGCAATATGTGGGACCCTTGGCGCGGCGGCCGGAAGCTTTTTCGTATTCAAAGGTGTTTATAGGGCGGTGCTCATCCACTATCCCAGCAAAGAAGAGAAAGACGCCATTACGGGAAAGACCCGCAGGCTTTTATGATTTTCTATTTGTTGGAAACAGCCACATAAAAAATATTTGAAGCTGTAATTGGTGGCGTCTTATCGACTGCTATATTCGCAAGATTACGGCGCCGTCTTTTGCGGCCTGTTGAACTTCAAGTTTTATCGTGATTCTTTGTGATTGAAAGATTCCGTGTACTGAAACACGAACAAAGTGTTCACCTCTAATTTTAAGATTAAGCGGCAGCTTACTCTTGTGAAAGCGGCCTGAAAGGGGTTGTTGCGTGAATAAACGCTTGATCCGATTTATGGACAGGATTTTTTTTGGAGCTTATAAAGACCGCTGGGATTACAAGCTTTTTAGAGATGAAATCTTAAAAAACGTTCATAAAGATACAATTCTTTTAGATGTCGGTGCGGGGCGGGGAGCAACGGAATGGATGAATTTTAAAGGAACAGTCAAAGAAGTTGTAGGTGTTGATCCGAGCGACGTAGTTCTAAAAAACCCTTATCTCGATAAAGCCTTTGTCGAACACGGAGAATCCATGCGCTCTCTCCAGAGCAACCAGTTTGATGTGATCATTGCGAATAATGTTTTAGAGCACGTTGAGAGTCCGGATGCTTTTTTAAAAGAAATAAAACGGGTTCTGAAGGAGAACGGGATTTTTTTAGCGAAAACACCTAACAAGAACCATTATGTTTCATTCATTGCGAGGTTAACATCGTTTAAGTTCCATAGATTTATTAATCGAAAAAGAGGCGTGAAAGAGGAAGATATTTTTCCGACCTTTTATAAGCTGAATACTGTCGAGGAGCAAAAAAAAGCAGCGCGAAGGAGCGGACTCGCTTTAGAAAAGGTTTGCAGCTATGAAGGGCGGCCCGAATATTTAAGGATATTTTTTTTGTTTTACATCGTTGGTTGGATTTATGAAAGAGTTGTAAATTTGCTAAAGCTGGATGCTTTTAAAGTGTGTTTTATTAGCC
>CAILAO010000456.1 GCA_903832105.1 uncultured Pseudomonadota bacterium
GGCTACTTTGATCAAGCGCATTACGAAGATTATCTGACTGCGTTTCCGCGCGGGAAAGGTAAGGACAAGAATAGGAAAATCAAAGCCTCTTTTTTCCGTCTGATAACCGTCTGATTTCGTTCAAACAACACGCCCACTAGTTTTTTGAACGTTAGGCTGATTTAACGCTAATTCCGAGCCTGAAAGGCGAGAAATCCAAGAATGCGCGGGAACCGGGTCCAGGAACCAGCAGTGATGATCCATGGAATTGCTGGAAAATAATTCCCCTAGTTTTTTGAACGTCAAGTCGATTTAGCAAGAAGTCTGAGCCCGCGAGGGTGTAGCTTCTCTTCAACCGCTTCGCTCTTACCGCTTCACTAAACAGTGAAGCAGAGTTATAATCAAGGCGAGGTTATTTTTTAGGTGTTTTTTGTGAAAGGTTTCTCATGAGAAAAGATCCGTTTCCTGTCGATACGTTGATATCAGAAGAAGATATTTGCAACTTGAGTCGTGAGCGAAAGTTTATTTCAAAAGAAATTCAGTTAGGACACAAAGTTTTGGTGTTTGGAAAGAGAAATACGGGAAAAACGTCTTTAGTCAAAAACGTTATCGCAGCACAGTGGCAAAAAAAGGAAAAAAAAGCGATTGTATTTTACGTCGATCTCTATGGTGTCAAAAATATAACGCAGGTTACTGCTAGAGTCGCAAATGCGTATTCTTGGGCTCTAAAAAGGAATCAGCCCTTAAAGGGCATCGGTTCAACGATTGTCGATGTCTTGAAATCATTTAGACCTGTGATGAAGATCGAAGCAGATGGCACACCAACTCTGTCCCTCGATTTAGATGCAAAGAGGCCAGAACATTCGCTGTATGAACTTTTCAGCAAATTTAATAATCTCTATGAGAAAGATGTTTCCATTTTAATTGTCATTGATGAGTTTCAAGAAATTCATGGAATTGATGAATGCGAAGGGATCTTTAGAGATACGTTGCAAAACCTTAACCCAAACATTCCCGTTATCATTATGGGATCTAAAAAACACCTTCTTTCTTTGATGTTCACAGAGCCAAAAGCCGCATTTTTCAGCTGGGGACAGCATGTGGAATTCAGCGTCATCGACTACAAGGAATATTATGAGTATCTGAAAGATCGCTTTAACGAAGTCAAGCTTTCGCTCAGTTATGAGGATAGTATCGTCATTCAAGATCTTATGCTTCGTAATCCCGAAGCTATTAATAGAATCTGCAGTTGGATTTTTTCAAATCCCCCTTCCAATAAACGCATTGATTCCACGTATATTCATTTCGCACTTGGCGAGTTAGTTGAGGGCAGGAGAAGTGCAATGGAAGAATATTTAAAGCAGTTTACTCCTGCTGAAGATCGTGTCATGGCGATCTTTGCAAAAGAAGGGGGCGTTATTAAACAACCTATGAAAAAAGACTTTTTGAAAGCCGCGGATGTTTCCGTTTCCGGAATGAAAGGAATAGTTATCAAGCTTGAAAACGACGCCGTGCTATACAAAGAAAAAGAAGGCTATGTGTTTGCTGACGCATTACTAAAACAGCATTTAGTGAAATTTCGTTAAAATTAGAGAATAGGACAATCAAAGCAGAAATCCCACTATTTTGCCGTTGCACCAAATCCACAAAAAACTACTCTAGAATACTGCTGCTTTAACACAGCGGCATCCTTTAAAACATAATCTTAAAAACCCGTTTAAGTAAACGGGACCAGGAAAGTCTGACTCTCATCTCCTCATCGCTATCGCCAAGTTCGGTCACAAACCCCTTTTTGACACCGGGCTTCAGGATAGTCTGACGCCGGAGTTTACGATGCGAGGATAATGCCCCGAAATATCTGGTCATGTGTACATATGGCGGAGCAATAAGAGCGGCGGCTACGGGAAGTTTTGAGTCGCACCACGGGCACTCCACGAGGATAAAACCGTGTTCGAGGAGCCGCATCCGGTCCGCGCTGGTTTTTACGTGAAAGTTCCCGAGGAAATCGCGGTTGTCCAAGACATTTACGAGCAGTTTTGTGTGCTGAGATCGTACATAGCTTTGTCGGAGTATTGCAGAGAAAAGGGTTACCGCTCCAAGCCGAGAACCATTAAAGAAAAGATCGTACGTGGTGAGCGTGTGGCGGCCCGTAAGGTGGGTGGAGAGGTGATGAGTCCGAAATATCTTCGCAACCTTCTCACAAACCCAAAAATCCATGGTGGTTCAACTTTCAAAGACACTTGGAACCAGTTTCCTAAGCTTCAAGACGAAGACCAGAACGTGCGCTGGGAATATGCTCACGGCCCCGTCATAGACAAAGAACTTTGCTATCGAGTTTTAACAACCATTAGGGAGATTGAGGGTCAAAGACTTCGAATTAGTGAAAGCCGTGGTGTTTATCTTTTGTCCGGTGTTTTGGTGGACACCAACGGCAATAAGTTCTATGGGTCCAGCGCAAAGGCCGGGCAGTTTCACTATTATTTATGCGGTAAGACAGGGGCGCGTTTGCCAGCAGACTTGATGGACGACGTGGTTATCAAGCGAGTGAAGGAATACCTTCAAA
>CAILAO010000457.1 GCA_903832105.1 uncultured Pseudomonadota bacterium
GGATGCCACTGTTTTGCTATTTCGGGATGACGAGTAGCTAATGAGTTGGATTGAACAACTTTATGCCCTGAACAAACAGGACAACCTTTCCCATTTGCTCTGTTGTTCAATTTTGCCCTCCACTCATGGTCATCGCCCACAGGACACTTCCACCATACTTTTATATTTGCACTCGGCAAAACATTATATGGGGTAAGCGCTCCATTTTTAATCGGGTGCCACTCTTTAGCTAATCTGGGATTAACTGTTCCTAGTGAATTAGATCTCACTGCTTTTTGATTGGAACAAATCGGACAGCCAATACCCTTATTTCTATTTGCAACGATAGCTTGCCATTCATGGTCTTCACCTTTAGGACATTTCCACCATACTTTTTTGCCCGAACTAGGAGTAACTTTATCAGGTGTTAGTTCACCATTTTTGGCAGGATGCCATTCTTGGGCTAGCTTTGGGTTTATGGCAGATAAATTATACTGACCGGTGACTTTCATAATGAGCCGACCTTGCGTTCGTGATTTCTTCTCCGCTGCGAGCCCAAATCAAAGCTGCTATCCACCCAACCAATGTGTTGCCGAGAAAAAGATTCAACATCATTATCCAAAACCTTTGTGGATGGTTGCGGTTGTAAGCCGTGAAGGTGGGAAGCATGTATACATAAAATCCAATGACAATGAGAAGTAAAACGAATATCAAAAGAAAAACATCCCACGTCACTTCGGTCTTGGCAATTTCGTCCATTCGGTCATCGACGATCTCGCCGTTTAGGTAGAAGTGGCGAGAAGGCAGCGACCAACATCGCAAAACCGTTCCGGGATTCTGGCGGGAATAATTCTTACATTGTTCATCCGTAAGGTAAACCGCTTGTTTGTATTCTACGGAATGTTCCGGATTTGCCTTTGAGGTATACGTTCCGGCATTGCAATGGCCTGCTCCAATGCCCAGGAAAATCATAAGGACTACGAATAGCTTTGTGTGGCCCATGGTCGAATTATATCGCCAATGGGTAAAAACGGAAAGCATTGCACGCGCCCCGCTGTTTCTTCTTCAAACTGTTAACAAAATCGTTAACACCCCTGTTTCGAAGGGGTCTAAAAACAGAAAGGCCACCGAGGTTATCCCTCGATGGCCTTTTGTGTTACAAGTGGTAGCGGGGGCAGGATTTGAACCTGCGACCTTTGGGTTATGAGCCCAACGAGCTACCGAGCTGCTCCACCCCGCGACGGTAATTCTCAAACTTTCTTGCGGGGCTATTTGATTTGCCCCGCGACGGTAAATATGAAATCTTCCCTACAACTGGCGTATTGTAGCAAAGGCCACGGGAGAAATGTTAAAAATTTTCTAACCTGTTTTTGGTCCAGATTCATCGCCAAAAAGGATCGCGCTTAGGATCGGTGGCCCGATCTTCCCAAGCTTTTCCTTCGTCTTCTTGTGTATCTGACTCCCGGGGGGCAAGGTTTCCAGAAGCGCGCTCAATTTCTTCGCGACGCCTTCCAAAACTTTCTTGTGCTTCTTATAGAGCAGCAGAAACCCTTTCAATTTCAAGGCAGCGCTGATCGCGGCAAAAGTCTTTTCGACCTCTTCTTTCCACGCCGTCCCGTCCTTCTTTTGCTCCCAAGACGCGAGCAATTGATGCTTGAAATCCTCCAAGACCCTGGAATTCAGCTCTTCCTCCTTAGCCGTACTGATCTCGTCGATCAAATAGTCCCCGATCATCCAGAGGATCTTCCCGATCCCTTCCGTGCTGGCAGCATCTTTCGTCAGATCGGACATCAGCCCGGAAAGGAATTTCGAATCGTGCGCAAGGAACCGGTATTCTTCTTTTCCAAGTTGCTCGACCACCATCCCTTTTTTTAGATCTTCCGAGAACCGGCTGATGATCTCCGCCGGGATATCGCTGATCTTAAGCGTCTCCCCTTCCTTAACGATCTTTTCGTCCTCCCCCACCAAACGATAAGTGGCAAACCGGGGAATGACGTGGGTCGCGCCCTTTTCTTTGAAATATTCCCGAACGTGCATCTCTCCCAGAGCGTGCGTTTTGAGATTCAGGAACCCGATCAAAAGCTCCAATTCTTCGATGCCCAGACCCGGTTCCAGATCGAGCGACCCGAGCTTGAGATTACGGATGCGTTCCGCAAGATTTGAGATGAGTGAATTCTTGAGTTCGATCTTCTCACCATTGATCAGGAAAGTCCCTTCAATCTCGGAAAGAACCAGCGACTGTTTCCCATCCATCAAAGGAACGATCTCCGCAAAAACCTCCTTCGCCTTTTCCTTGAAGACAGGATGCGTGGGGTTGTAAAGCCTGGCAACGGACAAAAGCTGTCCGAGCCCCTTCGTGAGCGACATATATTTTTTTAAAAGATCTCCATCCATAGAACCCCCATTTCTAATAAGAGGAAAGTATATCACTCAAATCCTGAGGGACCAAGGCCAGGACAACCCTCCTTGAGCAAATCTTGGAACGCGGTATTTTTAGTTTGAGTTTTGGCCCGATTGGCCTAGAATCTTGGCTCTTCCTTAAGGAGCCAGGCGGGAAGAATTATTCCATTCCATCCCAAAAGGAGTCATTTATGTACAGAGAACAGATCAAAGTTTTGGATTGTACGATCCGCGACGGCGGCCTGATGAACAACCACGATTTCGATGACCGCTTTGTCCGCGCGATCTACAAAGCAGTTTCCGAGGCCGGAATCGATTATATGGAGATCGGCTACAAGAACTCCAAAAAGCTTTTCCCTGGTGACAAGTACGGCGCCTGGAAATTCTGCTCCGACGAGGACATCCGGAAGGTCACGGACGGGATCCCCTCCAAAACCAAGATCTCGGTCATGGTCGACGTAGACCGCGTGGACCTCGATGATATCAAACTCAAAAAGGATAGCCCTGTTAGCATGATCCGCACGGCGTGTTACGTGAAAGACGTCGACAAAGCGATCTTTCTCGCAAACCATTTCGCGGAAAAGGGTTATGAGACTGCGGTTAACCTCATGGCCATCTCTAAAGTACTCGAAGTAGAGCTGACTGAATGCCTGACCCAGCTTGAAAAGGAATGCAAATGCAACGTGGTGTACCTGGTCGACTCGAACGGCGCGCTTTATCAGGAGACCGTGGAATACTTGATCAAGAAAGCCAAGAGCATCA
>CAILAO010000458.1 GCA_903832105.1 uncultured Pseudomonadota bacterium
ACTTGGCGGAATCCTGCTTTTCTTCTTTTCCATGCCAGCAAATTACTATTACCTTTATCTCGCTCTGTTTCCCGTCGTAGCCTTGCATGAAGAACAACAGAAGCGCAACCTTTCAACTATACTTGGAATTTTAGGCATTCTTTTGTGGATAAATCTCATGCCGTTTACGACTGATGACCAACTCTTATATAACGGGTATGTTAATCGGATTCTCTTCGGTTTTTTCGTCGGACTTGTCGTTCTAGGTTTCATAGAGTCATCAAGCCGCATAAAAAATTGGATATCTCAATGCTTGCCCAGTTTAATAAAACCAAGTTAAAAAACACTTTGTTTTCAATGTCCGAATTTCGAGACGCCATCTCTTCTTGGTATAAGAAAACATCCAAACCACTCCCTTGGCGACTCCTATGGAAAAAAAAACGAGATCCATATCATGTTTGGATTTCTGAAATCATGCTTCAGCAAACCACTATGAAGGTCGTCCTTCCCGCCTACGAACGCTTTATCAAAAAGTACCCCGATGTTTTTTCGCTCGCATCAGCCTCCGAGGAAGAAGTCCTGCAATATGTCCGGGGGCTTGGGTATTATAGACGTTTTCGATTAATGCACTGCGCCTCAAAAAGGTTGGCGTCTGTCCCATTTAGGTGGCCAAAAACTTATTCAGATTGGAAAGAGCTCCCCGGCATCGGCGATTATACAGCTGCCGCGATCTCGAGTATTGCCTTTGGAGAACGAAAGGGTGTTGTCGACGGAAACGTCGAAAGAGTTTCGTGCCGCATCTTTGATATTCGTCTTCCTTCTAATTCTGTCGGCTTAACAAAAGACTTCCAGACCTTCATGGATGAACTAACGAAAGTTGGCGTTCCGGGTGATCTCAACCAAGCCATGATGGAGCTTGGGCAAACGATCTGTTTATATTCGAGTCCTCTTTGCAGTGAATGCCCAGTGAAGTTTTCATGTCTTTCTTTCAAACGCGGAAGTCAATCTCTTGCCCCTCAACCAAAGGAGGGGCGAAAATCTCCTGTTAAAGTCGCATTGGAACTTTATGTTTTAAAAAAGGGTTCCCGTTTTGGTCTCATCAAGAGGTCACTAAAAGAACAGTTTCTCCCAGGAACACGTGGGTTTCCGTTTTTTAAAAAAGAGAAAAAATCAAGATCCCTAGGATCTCCCAGAAAAATCGGGTCTTTTCGACATACCATCACACACCATCAAATTAAAGTTGACGTCATGATCATTGAGGAGTTTTCAAAGTTAAAACTTAAAGAAATTACTTGGCACGGGACAAAGGACCTAGAAAAGAAACTTCTATCAAACCTGGATAGAAAGGCATGGCAACTCGCTTCTAAATGGAACGCGCCTGGGACTCTAAAGGAAAAAGAAAAGTCCTCGTCTTTCTTTTGAGCTTTTAGTTGGTTAAGAACCCGCAAAAACCTGTGGGGAGCAATTTTGAAATAGAAACGTTATTTTTCCTGCCCGTTCTTCTGTATAATAGTCTATGACACACCACAACATGCCTGTGAAAGATGCGCCATGAAAATTATTTTTAAATCGGCACTTCTATGTGTTCTTTTTTCTTCAAGTGCTCTTTTGGCGCAAGAAGACACTCTTACTTATCCAACCGAAAAAGATCTTGGTACTTTTTTAAGTCTTCTCGGACGCATCAATTCTCAGTCCCTTCTTGAGGGGGCTGGAAGTCATGGAACGATTGGCTTTGCGTTAGGCGGTGGTGTGAGTCTTATTAATATGCCTGAAACTTCCGCTTTTCATGAGAGCGAACTCTACCTCGAAAATCAAGATGTGGACAAAACTGCGTTGGTTATCCCAAAGGCCTATCTTTTGAAAGGCGCCTTTTCCCCCGTAGATCTCGGAATAACTTTCGGATCTATTGAGGGGGCTCGCATAACCCAAGCCGTTGGAACCGCACAGTGGACGATCTATGAAGATTTCGCGATGCCTGCTTTGGCACTCAGATTTAATTATGCGAGACTGTTTGGCCTGGCCTCTGGAGAATTTACAACTGTGAGTTCAGAACTTGTTTTGAGTTGTGGTCTCTTCAAATATTTCAATACCTATGGTGGCGGCACCGTTTCAAGACATATGGCTTCCCTCGACTTGGAACCTTTTAGAGAAGATGGACGGTTTCAATATTTTCTCTCGGAAAATGAAGATCGCTCAGAGCTCAAAAAAGACTGGCTAGAGACCTCATACTTTGTTGGTCTTCAGTTGCATCTCTTCTCTCCTTTCTATTTCGCCGCAGCTGAAATGCAGGTTTCTGAAGATAACTTAAAAAGTTACAGCGCAAAAATCAGTATCGGAATGTAGTAAGTTCCGTGTGACGCCTTAAAACGAACTTTTTTACCTATCTACCTAGATTTAGGAGGACTTTTATGAGAAGTAGCTTGCTAAGAATCGTGGCCGTCCCACTAACATGGATCGTTTTCGTCGGGTGCGGATCAAAGACCGAGACCCAAAAACTTTTAACCTCGGATGAACTAAGCGAAGCCGCCATCGAAGCCGCCTATCAACCGGCATATCTTGAACTCGCAACGGGGATAAAACCAAGAGCGATTCATCCTTGGCCATGCGAAACAAAACCGATTGGCCACAATATCGCTTCATACCAAGATTATGGCGGCGGAGCATATTTTCACCATGGCATTGATATCATGGCAAACGCAGGCTCTGTTGTAAAAGCAGCCGCTGGAGGAAAAATCGTCAACATAGAAAACTATGGTGGTAGCGACGCCTACTGGGAAATTGCAATCTTGGATGATGAAGGATTCATCTGGCAATATCACCACGTTGATCATGAATCAATCCCTCAAGCCATTCACGATGCCCTTAGTTCTGGCGTCAACATTCCATCCGGCACCATAATAGGGAAGGTATTTTATTGGTCTCAAAGTTCATTTGGCGCATTATTTCATCACATTCACTTAAACGTTCGCGGAAAGCAAAATGATTTTTTTAATCCCCTGACATTCTTAGAGGCAGTTCCTGACACGAAAGCCCCCGTGATTCGAGAGATTGGCATCATAAAAAATGGGGCTCCGGAGCCAGATGACGACGAAAAAGGCGTGGCCTCAGATCCCTATAGTCTCTATGTAAATATTGATGACCTTATGTTTCATGACAAATATATCGTTCCCCCCTATTGGATCAACTATCGCGTCGATAACGATCCAGTTCGTGTTGTTTGGCGTTTTGATAACCTTCCAGGCGGCTCATCAAATGCAAAATATGTGACTGACTTTTTTATCGCTGATCGCACTTGTGGTGACTATGATTGCCGCAAGTTTTTCATCAATCTAGGTTTTGACCCACAAGGAAATCGCACATTCACCACAACTCCAGGCCCACACAAAATTATCGTTACAGCATCGGATTTTTCTGGGAATATAACGAGCAAAGAATATGGCTGGACGGTAAAGTGACCACCTAAAAATCGAGAATAGGGCTGATTCTCCGCGGATCAGCCCATTGAACACATGATCATTAGTTTAAGCTAGAACACCGTCTTTAGTGCTAAACTAAAATCCCATTTCTGGCCAGTAAACAGAAACTCCCCTTCGCGATTTCCATAGTGATGACTAACTCCAAAAGTCGTAGTGAGATCTTGCATAGCGATAAGCGTCGCATCAAGTTTTGCGAGATAGCTGTGATCGGTGTAATTTGCAACATTAAATAAAACAAAAGTCCAATCATTCCATGACCCCGGTGCTGGCAGATAAAAAGATACCATTCCGTAGTGCAAGCCAAGATAGAACGGTTGATAGGCGCCATTTTGCATGAGTACACTATAATCCTTCTTCTCCTTATAGCCTTCCTCATTATGAAAATATTCGAAATAAAGAGTGAGGGTATCTTGGTCAGAATATTTATATTCATAGCTGACGCCGCCAGTTACTTTAGAGACAGTTTTTGCATTCTCATAGGATATCTCGCAAGGAAGCGATTCGACATCCGGTGTGCAGGGAGGCTGCTTAGCCTTTCGCGAAATTTTATCAACATCAGACTCTTGTGGAATCTGCACGGGAGGAACAGGCCATGTGTCTAGCGCCCTATATCTTGTCGTATCAGACCCTTTTGAAAAAGCTGCCTCTCCATAGAAATCAAGATCCCAGACGCCTGCGGAAAAATCAGTTGCATAGAGTGTATGACGACCCTTACGTCCCATGGCTGAAAGAGAGATTTCTGATGTTTTAATCGGCACCTCAAAACGTCCTGCGTATCCAACCTGATTCGACTTGCTCGCCCTATCAAAAAGACCCATGACATAAAAATTGGAACTTTCGATAGGAACATGCATTTTTACAAGGGGAAGACCGCTTCGTTCATCATCTGTTTTTAAAAAGTCTCGCTTCGTGGTGTTGATGATATCAGTCGGGTTCCAGAACTTTGCGGATCCCCATTTAATTTTTTGCTTTCCGACCGTCATGAAAGCCCTTTTTTTAATATTAAACATAATTTTCAATTCTTCAAGGTCACCTTGAGTTTGCCGAGATGACAGCCCTGGTATTTGTGAAGCTTCCTCTTCCTCGATCGTGGGGTCATAAACGATTTTCGACTTCGAATATGCGCGAATATCATGACGTAGCCTCGAATCAAAGTATAGTGAAAGAGTGTAAGGATTCGCTAGCCGGCTGTTATCAAAGTCCTCGTTTTCATACTGCTGAAACTCCGTTTGGAGCGAGCCTCCGATATGAAGCTTATCTTTTTCAGCATCTGACTGGTCAATTTCAGTGATCCCCTTCTTATCGCCGAAAGCCTTTTCAAATTCCTCCGACGAACTTTCTTTAAACGGAAGGTCCTCACAAAATACGGCCGAAGAAACCGAAAAAAACACAAACAGAATCGCTAGCAATCGGACCATATTACTTACTCTTACTTTCGAGCCAAGCTTTCGTAAACATGTTGGCATCCAAACTGTTGAGGTCTGTTTCTTTAATCAAAATGACAGTTGAATTTCCCCTTTCAAGCTCATCAAAAATACGCATCTCTTCTGGAACCCAGACGTTATCTTTTTTAGATTCACTGAACTTCCTATTCCACTTTGGATAATAGGTGGTTCGCATCAATTTCCCAGATAGAGCATATTCTTCCCTCTTTAAAATGTTTTTTGAGTCCTGGTCGATCCAAAGTTGGAGAACCGGATAGGCAACATCAATGTTCGGCTTTACTGTAAGTTTGATTTTAAAAGCCTTATATTCGCCAATGGAGTCTAAGCTATCAAATTTTATCTCGTATTCGTCTGCAAGCCTCGATTCGTCGAAATCAGCGCGACGTGAATTGGTCCCACCAATATGTTCCCTCTCCGTTCTTCGCTCCCACTTGCCAGTATTTGGATCATACATCCACATGTTTTTATCAATCTTTAAATACCCCTTACCCGCCTCTTCCTTGGGTTTTGTGAAAAGGATCATAAATTTGTCGTCCGTGTCACGCCTATAAACAACAGCTTGAAAGATCTTAGGTTCTTTATTGCGTTCTGATTCCTTGACGTAACAAAGCGATTTATAGTCGCCGGAATTTCGCATCCTGTCATCAACCAGTTTGATAAGATCGAGCGCTTCTTTATCTGTCAATGTGGCTTGAGAAGAGGACTTTTTCACATCAATACCTGAAAGAACATTCGAACAAAGCGATTGCATAAGAAAACACGTAATAAATGTTGCAACCAGTTTTTTCATAAATCACTCCTTTCAGTTGATATGATTAATAGCGGTGATAGGTTTCATCTTACTCGCTTTATAGGATGGAATTAACGATCCCAAGGTTATAAATACAGTGATGATAACAAAGGCTTGCACCAAATCTAAGGGGTTGATGTTAAAGGTTAAAACGTCCGACATAAGAAACATCTGAAAGGCTTCCGATTTAATCCCAATTCTCATCCGATTAAGCCCCATCGATATTAACGATCCAGCGCCGATGCCGACTAAAGTACTTGTGAAGGACAGCACCAGCGACTCTATGACGAACATCAACATTACAAGGCGTCTTTGAAGTCCGATGGCGCGAAGGGTCCCGACCTCGTTCGTCCGCTCTTTAATCGACATCCAAAGCGTATTCATAAGACCTAGAACGATGATGATCATGAGAACCGTGGTGAGAAGATATGTCAAGACATGAAAAATGTCGATAACCCACTTTATGAACGCTGTTTCATCTTCCCACGTTGTCACATCGATCTTCTGCCCGGTCCACGACTCCGCCGCAACTTGTTCGAACTTCATCCAAAACGGGAGTGATTGTTTCTCCATAAGCTCGTATTTCTTTTCCGCAAGGATTTTCCTGAGGCGATTTTCAACTTCAGGCACGAGATTTTTGTTCGGCAGGTAAATCATGATTTGACCGGTTGAGGTCGCCTTCATTTGATAGATAAGCCTCGTATCTTCAGCATTTAAAAACACGCTAAAATTTGACATCATGCCGACATTTTTTAAAACAGCCACAACCCGCACATCCATTGTATTGGTCATATTGCGATAGGTTGGCATGGAGATCGTGAGCATGTCGCCCACTCTAAGCTTCAGCTTCTTTGCTTGCGTGGCAAAGATGACAATCGTTTTCGGTTTTTCCAGCTCAAAGACGTCTCCCTCAACATCTGATTCTCCAGGTTTCAGCGCGCTGCTTTCGAGATAGTCGGACTTTTTAGCTAAACTGAGCCTTCCCAAAACCGAACGCTCGCGCGCGACATTCACTCCCCACATCGGGATCATGAGTGAGTCTGTCTCTGAAATAAGTTTCCCGTAGGCCTTCAAGCGATCAATAATCATAATAGCTTCTGGGACCGACTCTCTAGCAAGCTTATCGAGCGGTTCATAATCTGTCACCATCGGCGCTGCGGAACTAAGACTTATCTTGTAAAATCCTGCGATATTTATATGGCCGCTTAAAAGCGTCAGGGCGTTGTCGAGCATTGTCTTTTGAACACCGCTCGTAATTGCCATGAGAATCACAAGAAGCATCGTCACAGATGCAATGGATCCACCTAATATCAAAGATCTTGTCCTGCTCTTGATTAAATTTCGAATAGCAATGCGAAGAAATTGAAACATAAAAATCCCCCTAATTTTAATCATTTTTCTGCATCGCTTCGAGCGGAGAGATTTTTATTGCCCTCCAAGCGGGAAATTGTGTGGCAAGAATCGTTACAAAAGTAATCACAGCAAAAACGATGCCGATATGAATCGGATTAATGCTGAGATATAGCCTTGGACCAGAGAAGAAAAATGTTGCTATTTCGCCGTTTGCCGGAATACCAATCCGACCAATAACGAAGATAATCGCTGATCCAATAAGAATGCCGACGCACCCAAAGAGGCCGTTCAATAAAAGCATTTCGTTGAAAAAAAGCCTCGCAATAAATGACTTCTGAGCCCCT